>NZ_JBFAHW010000098.1:0-39002 GCF_040654355.1 Streptomyces sp. NPDC050704
GACCGGCGGCTTGTCCGGCTCGGCCAGCGCACCCTCCGAACGCGGGAAGAACTCGTACCACGAGCCGTACAACGCCCGCTCCCGCTCCACCAGCAGGGACAGCCGGTCGGAGGACGAGACGAACTCGCGCAGCGGATGGCGGGCAAGGACGTGGTCCACGTCGGGCGTCAGGGCGGCGGCGAGACGGGCGGCGGCGGGGCGCCCGGTGTCGCGCAGGGCACTGACGGCCGTGCGGATCGCGTCGCGGCGGCCCTTGCTCTTCGGCACTCCGGCGGCGGCCCGCTCGTACAGCAGCGCGCCCTCCTCCAGGACCAGCTCGGTGTCCATGCCCGCCGGGATCTTGATCTGCGCGTGGTGGCGCCAGGTGGCGATCGGGTCGCCCCAGGCCTCCACGGTGTACGTCCAGCGGCCGGCCTCCGGTATGGAGACGGTGGCGCCCCAGCGGTCGGTGCCGGGGGCCAGTTCGCGCATGGGCGTCCAGGGGCCGGAGCGGCCCTCCGGGCCGTGCAGGACGACGTTCGCGGCGACCGCGTCGTGGCCCTCGCGGAAGACCGTCGCGGAGATCTCGAACGACTCGCCCACCACGGCCTTGGCGGGGCGGCGGCCGCCCGCGACCAGCGGACGCACGTCCAGGACGGGGATGCGCCCGATCAGGGGCCCGTCCCCGGTGACGATCGTGTCTGCCATGTCGGTCGAGTCGGTCGAGTCGGTCGTGTCTGCCGTGTCTGCCGTGTCTGCCGTGTCGGTCGTGGCGTCGGTGGCGGCGGTGGCCTTCGCGGACGCGGTCTTCTCGGGTGAGTCGTCCACGGAGGCGGACTTCTCCCTTCCGGTCTTTGCCGTTGCGGGTTTCGCCGTGCCGGACTTCGTGGTTCCGGACTTCTCGGACTTCGCTGTCCTCGCCTCCGGCGGCTCGGGCCGGTCGGCGTTCGCCCCGGGATCGGGGGGCGCGGAGGTGCCGGGCGTCGGGGGTGATGACGAGTGGTGCGTGGCGGGCATGACCGCTCCTGTCCGCGTCAACGTGGGTGGGCGGATGAGGGTGTGGGGAGGTGGGTCCTGCTGGGCGTACCGGTTGAGCCTTCCCACCCTTTTCGGGTGGGCAATCCGGCACTTTGTTAACTACTCGCGCGTATGTCTACACACAAGACCGGCCCCGTCGGGTGAGAATCCGCCAAGGAGCCGTCAAGAAGCTGCCAAGGATTCACGGGACGAGGCCGGTCGGTGAATGCACAACTACTTAGGGGTTGTTGACCTGCAGGAGTTTGTTCGGTGAACCGAGCCCCGGGGCGACCATCTTCCCGGTTGCGGCCCGATCGGCAAGAGCCTTGCTCACATCGGCTGGTGTCGCCCAGGCGTTGTCGGCCAGATAGAGCGCGGCCGCGCCCGTGGCGTGGGGTGCCGCCATCGACGTACCGGAGAAGGACGCCGCGCCCGTGTCACTCGCGTACGAAGCCGAGGTGACGTCCACGCCGGGGGCGAACAGGTCGAGCCGCGCGCCCCAGTTGGAGAAGGCCGCCCGGGTGTCCGTCCGGTCGCTCGCGCCCACGGTGACGGCCTCCGGGACGCGGGCCGGTGAGAAGAGGCTGGCCGGGAGGCCGTCGTTGCCCGCCGCCACCGTGTAGCTGACGCCGGACGCGATGGAGTTGCGGACGGCGGCGTCCAGCTGCGGATCCGCCACCCCGCCCAGGCTCACATTGGCCACGGCGGGCTTCTGGGCGTTCCTGGTCACCCAGTCGATGCCCGCGATGACCTGCGAGAGCGTGCCGGCCCCGGTGTTGTCGAGCACGCGCACGGAGACGATCTTCGCCTGCTTCGCGACGCCGTAGGTGGTGCCCGCGACGGTGCCCGCCACGTGCGTGCCGTGGCCCTGGCCGTCCTGGGCGATGGCGTCGTTGTCGACGAAGTCCCAGCCGTGGCTCGCCCGGCCGCCGAACTCCTGGTGCGTGACGCGTACGCCGGTGTCGATGACGTACGCCGTCACGCCCCGGCCCGCCGACTCCGGCCAGGTGTAGCCGCGGTCCAGCGGCAGGTCCCGCTGGTCGATGCGGTCGAGGCCCCACGGGGGGTCCGGCTGCCGGTGCTCGACGGCCACGGTGGCGTCCTGCGAGACCGCCGCCACCTGTGCGTCGGCGGCGAGGCGCCTGGCCTGCCGGGCGTCGGCCCGTACCGCGTAGCCGTTGAGCGCGGTGCTGTAGGTGTGGCTGATTTTCGCCCCGTATTTGGCGGCGAGGTCCTTGCCCGCCTTCGACGGAGCCTTCGTTCCCCCCTTGAGCGTGACGATGTATCTGTCGCTGATGACGCCGGATCCGCCGGCGCCGAGTATCTGCCCCTGGGGGGCGGCGTCCGCGGGCAGGGTGACGGCCGAAAGCACCGCGGCCGTCAGCACCGCCGTACAGCCTCCCGCCCAGTGCAGCCGCCGCTTGCGCGTCACTGCCATGGTGTGAGTTCCCCTCCTCAACTCGGCGTACCCCGGCCCAAGTTGCATGCGCCCTTGTGGGGCCTCGACAGCCCTCGCGGGGCCCTGGGCGGGCCTCGAGGGGCCTTGGCCGGATCGCCACTTGGCAGCCTCTCGTGCGGTGTGAAGTGCCACAAGGTCGTACGAGGGGGCGGAATCGGCCATATCGCCCGTGGGGTACATGTGGAGATCGCGGTGATCCGGAAACGGGCGGCTGGGACGGGGCTGGGACGGAAGGAAGGCAAAGGTTGCGCAGGTATCCGGCCGAACTCGGACGCTTCGGTGTGAAGTTGATCGCCGAACGGCATATGACCCCCCATGCGCCGTAGTTGCGGAGGCACCCTCGCCGCTACCGTCGTGGGTGACAAAGGGCGCACGTCGATGTGTGCCCCGCTGCCGCGTACGTCCCGTGAAGGTGGAAGCTCGTGAAGGCCATCCGCAGATTCACCGTGCGTCCCGTACTCCCCGAAGCCCTTCACCCGCTCAGTGACCTGGCGCGCAATCTGCGCTGGTCCTGGCATGCCGAGACCCGTGACCTCTTCCAGTCCGTGGACCCCGAGCGCTGGGCCGCCTCCGAACACGATCCCGTACGCCTCCTCGGGAGCGTGTCGCCCGGCCGCCTCGCCGAGCTGGCGGAGGACCGGCGCTTCCTGCGACGGCTGTCCGCGGCCGCCGACGACTTGAACGACTATGTGACGGGTGAGCGCTGGTACCAGTCCCAGCCGTCCGAACTCCCCGCCGCCATCGCCTACTTCTCACCCGAGTTCGGCATCACGGCCGCGCTGCCGCAGTACTCGGGCGGCCTCGGCATCCTCGCCGGTGACCATCTCAAGGCGGCCAGCGACCTCGGCGTACCCTTGATCGGCGTCGGACTCCTCTACCGGCACGGCTACTTCCGCCAGTCCCTGTCCCGGGACGGCTGGCAGCAGGAGCACTATCCGGTCCTGGACCCGAACGAACTGCCCGTCTCCCTGCTGCGCGAGCCCGACGGCACCCCCTCCCAGGTGTCCCTGGCCCTCCCCGGCGGCAAATCCCTCCACGCCCGCGTCTGGCTGGCCCAGGTCGGCCGGGTCCCGCTGCTGATGCTCGACTCGGACGTCGAGGAGAACGACCTCGGCGAGCGGGGCGTGACCGACCGGCTGTACGGCGGCGGCAGCGAGCACCGGCTGCTCCAGGAGATGCTGCTCGGCATCGGCGGGGTGCGCGCGGTGCGTACGTACTGCCGTCTGACGGGCCACGCGCAGCCCGAGGTCTTCCATACGAACGAGGGCCACGCGGGATTCCTCGGCCTGGAACGTATTCACGAACTCTCTTACCAGGAAATGGACTTCGACGCCGCCCTGGAAACGGTCCGGGCCGGCACGGTCTTCACGACCCACACGCCCGTACCCGCCGGAATCGACCGCTTCGACCGGGAGCTGGTGGCCCGGCACTTCGGCCCGGACGCGGAACTCCCGCGCATCGAGGTGGAGCGAATTCTCCAACTGGGTATGGAGACCTACCCCGGCGGAGAACCGAACCTCTTCAACATGGCGGTGATGGGCCTGCGGCTCGGGCAGCGGGCCAACGGGGTGTCGTTGCTGCACGGCCACGTCAGCCGGCAGATGTTCTCGGGCCTGTGGCCGGGCTTCGACCCGGACGAGGTGCCGATCACCTCCGTGACCAACGGGGTGCA
Organism: Streptomyces sp. NPDC050704; assembly: GCF_040654355.1. Taxonomy (NCBI): domain Bacteria; kingdom Bacillati; phylum Actinomycetota; class Actinomycetes; order Kitasatosporales; family Streptomycetaceae; genus Streptomyces; species Streptomyces sp. NPDC050704. The sequence goes on from NZ_JBFAHW010000098.1 coordinate 4,128, forward strand.
CGCGCCCACCTGGGTGGCACCCGAGGTGTTCCGCCTCGGCGCCCGCCAGATCGGCGCGCAGCGGACCGAGGACGCGCTGACGGTCGGCGGCTCCGACCGCTGGGACGCCGTCGCCGACATCCCCGACCAGGACATCTGGGAGCTGCGCCGCGTCCTGCGCGAGAAGCTGGTGACGGAGGTACGGGAGCGGCTGCACGCGTCCTGGCGGCAGCGCGGCGCGGGCACGGCCGAACTCGGCTGGATCGACGGCGTGCTGGACCCGGACGTCCTGACGATCGGCTTCGCACGCCGGGTCCCCTCCTACAAGCGCCTGACCCTGATGCTCAGGGACAGGGACCGGCTCATGGATATGTTGCTGCACCCTGAGCGCCCGATCCAGATCGTGGTGGCGGGCAAGGCGCACCCGGCGGACGACGGGGGCAAACGCCTGGTCCAGGAGCTGGTGCGGTTCTCGGACGACCCGCGCGTACGCCACCGCATCGTCTTCCTCCCCGACTACGGCATGGCGATGGCGCAGAAGCTCTACCCGGGCTGCGACATCTGGCTCAACAACCCGCTCCGCCCCCTGGAGGCGTGCGGCACTTCCGGCATGAAGGCGGCGCTGAACGGCTGCCTGAACCTCTCCGTCCTGGACGGCTGGTGGGACGAGTGGTTCCAGCCCGACTTCGGCTGGGCGATCCCCACGGCGGACGGCACGGCGGTCGACGACGACCGCCGGGACGAGCTGGAGGCGTCGGCGCTCTACGACCTGCTGGAGCAGCGGGTCGCCCCGCGTTTCTACGAGCGGGGCCAGGGCGGCCTCCCCGACCGCTGGATCGAGATGGTCCGCCAGACCCTGACCCACCTCGGCCCGAAGGTCCTGGCGGGCCGCATGGTCCGGGAGTACGTGGGCCGCCTCTACACCCCCGCGGCCCACGCCCACCGCGCCATGGACCCCGCCTCCGCACGGGAGTTGGCGGCCTGGAAGTCCCGCGTCCGCACGGCCTGGCCGCACGTCACGGTCGACCACGTCGAGACGACGGCCGCGACCCCGACCGCCGAACTCGGCTCGACGCTCTCCCTCCGGGTCCGGGTGGGCCTGGGCGACCTGGCCCCCGACGACGTCGAGGTCCAGGCGGTCTCGGGCCGCGTCGACCCGGAGGACCGCATCGAGGACGGCGCGGCGGCACCGCTGAAGCCGACGGGCGGGCCGGACTTGGAGGGGCGGTGGGTGTACGAGGGCCCACTGTCCCTGGACCGCACCGGGCCCTTCGGGTACACGGTGCGGATTCTGCCTGCGCATCGGTTGCTGGCTTCCGGTGCGGAGGTGGGGGTGGTGGCTGTGCCTTCGGAGGGGATGGGGGAGGGGGCGGGGGTTTTGATGCGGTGAGGTGGGGTGTGGTGAGTGGGCGGGGGTGGCTGGGGCGAGGGGAAGGGGTGCTATGGATCTTCCCCTCGTCAGCGTCCCCGTTGAGGGTGGATGCTCCGAGTTGATCGTCCCTGGCAGGTTCTTCGCGTATCGGGCACTCGATTCGGCCGAGAGAGGTCACTCTGTTTCACGCAGGTCGCTGATTCGGTTTGGCCTGTTCGGAAGGGCGACCTCGGTATTCATCGATGAGGATTCCGGGGAAGTGTTGTGGGGGCTGGCCGCTGACGATCTCGTGCTGGTTAATTCTTCGGTCGCGCAATTCACCGACTGTATGTGCAGGTTGGCTGATGCCTTCCCCTTCTACTCTGCGAACTCGGATCATGATGAATGGGAGACTGCCTCGCAGAGAGTTCAGGACCTCGTTTGCGGGATCGACCCGGCTGCCTATTTTGAGGGCTCCCTTTGGTATGAATTCAGGTGGGATGTTTCGATGGGAGACTTTCATGAGTGATGGGCAGGTCGAGGATCGATGTCGATTCCTCCGAGGCCGTTGACGGACGAGGGCGTGAGCCTGCTTGAGCGCGAGTTGTGCGACGGGCGGCGGGCGCTTGCCGATCTGGGCGCGGAGGATGCCTGGCTCGCGTTCGTCCGCTTCGGGCGGCGGCGCCTCCGCACGCCGGACTCTCCTGATGCCGACGGCCTTCTGTTCCAGTACGGGACGTATTCGTTCGACGGCCCTCCGACGTTCACGCTGGACTTCACGCGCCAATTCGAGGTCAGCGACGGTGATGGCGGTCACGATCACTACGTACAGGTGCACTGCGAGCTTCGATTCGGAGCCGATCCCGCCCTGCAGGCGCTGGGCAGCTTTGATTCGTGGTTCTTTCACGACGCGGAGGACGACCTCGACCGGTGGGCCGAGGAGTTGGGCAGCCGAGAGGTCTGGAGGGTGATCCGTGGACTCAGGCCCGCCCTGATCAAGGTGTACCAAGACCGGGTGTAGCCCGGTGTAGCCCCGTTCGTTCGCGGGGTGGTTCGGGCTTCGCGGCGTAAGGTCGGTCGGCCATGACCGAATACATCACCTATGGCACCAGAAGCACAGCGCGAGCGAGTTGGCTCAGCTGGTCGCCGGTCGTCTCGGGCTCGTCTTCACCGAGCGCGACAGTCACTTCCTCGGCGTCTACTACTCAGCCCACCACTCCGAAGGGCGCGTACAGGTCCAGCCCAACCTCATCCCCGGCGATGATGGCGAGGACGAGCTCTACGAGTCGGAACACCCGGCGGTCCACGTGCTTTTGCTGATCACCAGCTCGGCTCCTGCCCCGATTCTGCAAGCACGCTTGGAGTCCATCGACGGGCTTGTGCGCCTGGAGCACAACTCCTGGTGACCGCCGTATTCCGGCAAGGCGCGGTGTGAGCCACCCTTGGGCCCCGCGCACCGTGCTGGGCCCGGACCCGACCCCGACCTGCTCGTTCGTCATGGACGGACCGCCCGCAGTTGGCGTACCTTCCCTCAGCGCCCGCTCTTTCGCGGCCGATTCTGTTTTCGTGCCTGTGGGGGGCCGTCGTCTTGTTCGGATCCAGTGGTCTACGTCCGCGTCCGGCTCTGCCCGGCGGGGTGTCGCAGCCGCCGCGGTTTCTGCTCGTCGGGGTGTCGGCGCTGCTCGTGGTCGTCGTCCTCAGTGACCTGTTCGCCGTGTACGCCGGCGTTCGGGAGTACACGCTGCTCGGCGAGGTACGGGGCCTCGCTTTCGACTCACAGCAGGGGCTTGATGATGCTGAGGCGCTCTACCGGACGGCTGGGCGGGTCCAGGAGGCCACGTTCCTTGCCTGTGCGATCGGCTTCGTCATCTGGTTCTACTTGATGCGCCGTTACGCCGGAGTGCTCGGGCCGGACCGGTTTCGCAACGGCCCGGGCTGGGCGATCGGGTCCTGGCTCATCCCGCTGGCGAACCTCTGGATGCCCTACCGGATCGCCGTGGACATGTGGGGAGCCGGCACGCGGCTGCCGGCCGACGGCGAACCCTTCAAGGTCTCCTACTGGCCGGTGAACCTGTGGTGGGGTCTGTTCGTCACGGCGATCCTGTTCCGGCGGTACACCGGGCAGCGTTACGCGAACGCCGAAGCCCTTGAGGAGATCCGGGCCGCCGTTCTCCAGGTGATGGCCGCCGACATCCTGGAAGCCGCCGCGGCCGCGGCCGCCGTGTACTTCGCCGTCCGGCTGACGGCCATGCAACGGCTGAAGGCTGCCGAGAGGCCGTAGGTCTCGGCCTGAGAGCCGATCCTGCCGCTGTCGCCTTGGTTTCGTGCCGTGCTACTGGCCCGGAGCCCGCGAAGTGCGGACTCCCGTGCCGGTCACTCCTCGTCCCCCGCACACATCCGCCGCAACACCGCCCCACACCTGCGCGCATAGGCATGCTGCAACCCCCGGGTCGCCGGGCCGCCCGCTCGGGCGTACCACTTGGCGGGGCGGCTGAAGGCGGTGATCGTGAGCCAGACCGTGCCGTCGCCCGTGCGGTCGACCACGAAGGCCTCCTCGCCGGATTCCGGGTGGCCTTCGAGGGTGCCGTAGGCCCAGCCGACCCGGCGGGGTTCGTCCACGGTCCAGACGATGCGGCAGGGGGCCTTGATCAGAGGGCCGAGGCCGACCGTGACGTCGACGCCCGGGGCGGCCTGGGGGGCCTCGGTCGTGATGGTCACGCCCACCGCTCGGTGGAGTTCCCAGGTCATGACGGCCTGGGACGCCGTTTTGAAGACGTCGTGGCCCTCGCCGATGATGGTTCGGACGTGCAGGGGGTGAAAACCGGGCGGACACCGGCCGTCGCGGGTCGCGCCCACGTCCTCGTACGTGAAGGGCATGGGACCCAAGAGTAGGGCGGCACCCGGGGATGCCTTCGTCCCGGGTACCGCCCAGTGCCCCTTCGGGGGTCGATCCGTGTGACTCGGCCGTGTGACTCGGCCGAACGTCAGCCGGGCGTCAGCCTGGCGTCAGTTCACGTTGACCGCGGCCCAGGCCGCCTGGACCGCCTTGTACTCCGTGCTGGTGGCGCCGTACAGCGCTGACGCCGCGTTCAGCGTCGCGGTGCGCGCGGCCGCGTACTTCGTCGTGGACGTCATGTACGTGGTGAGCGCCTTGTACCAGATCTGTACGGCCTTGTCGCGGCCGATGCCGGTGACCGTGGAGCCGTTCGACGTGGGGGAGTTGTAGCTGACGCCGTTGATCGTCTTCGCGCCGCTGCCCTCGGACAGGAGGTAGAAGAAGTGGTTCGCCGGGCCCGAGGAGTAGTGGACGTCCAGACCACCGAGGCTGGACGACCAGCTGTCCTTGGACGAGCCGTCCTTGCTCGGCTTGTCCATGTAGCGCAGCGGGGTGCCGTCGCCGTTGATGTCGATCTTCTCGCCGATGAGGTAGTCGCCGGCGTCGGAGGAGCTGGCCGCGTAGAACTCGACCGCCGCGCCGAAGATGTCGGAGGTCGCCTCGTTGAGACCGCCGGACTCGCCCGAGTAGTTCAGACCCGCCGTGTTCGACGTGACGCCGTGGGTCATCTCGTGGCCCGCGACATCGAGGGACGTGAGCGGCTTCGTGTTGCCCTCGCCGTCGCCGTACGTCATGCAGAAGCAGCTGTCGTCCCAGAAGGCGTTCACGTACGCGTTGCCGTAGTGGACGCGGGAGTAGGCGGCCTTGCCGTCGTTCTTGATGCCGGAGCGGCCGAGCACGTTCTTGTAGAAGTCCCAGGTGACCTGCGCGCCGTAGTGTGCGTCGACGGCGGCGGTCTGGGTGTTGGAGGCGGCCCCGGTGCCCCAGGTGTCGTCGGCGTCGGTGAAGAGCGTGCCGGTGCCGGACGTGCCGCGGTTGAGGTTGTACGTCTTGTTGGCGCCGCGTGACGGGTCGTTGAGCTGGTAGGTGGAGCCGGAGAGCGAGGTTCCGACGGTGACCTTGCCGCTGTACTGGCTGTTGCCCGTACCGGTCTGGACGGCCTCCCACTCGTACAGCTTCTTGCCCGTCTCGGCGTCCGTGACTACGTGCAGCTGCTGCGGGGTGCCGTCGTGCTGGAATCCGCCGACGACCGTCTCGTACGCGAGAGCCGGAGTTCCGCTCGCCGCCCAGACGACCTTGCGGGGCGCCTTGTCCGCCTCCGACTTGGTGCTGCCCTCCGCCTTCGCGGCCTTCAACGCCTGTGTTTCGGCAGTGGACTTGGCGATGTCGGGAGTGACGTCGGAGACCTTGACCGCGGCCTTCGTCGCCTTGGTGATGCCCTGCGTCTCACCGGACTTGGACTCGTGGACGACCAAGTCGCCGCCGAGGACCGGGAGTCCGGCGTACGTGCGCTCGTAGCGGGTGTGCGTCGTGCCGTCCGCGTCCTTGACGACGTCTCTGACGACCAGCTCCTCCTTCCCGCCGAGGCCTATCTCGTCGGCCGTCGCCGGCGCCGCGGCGTCGGCCTTCTGGATGAGGCTCGTACGGGCGGCCGCGGACAGCTGGACCGGGGCGCCGGCGAGGGCCGTACTGCCGGACGGCTCGGCCGGGGTCTGGGCGGCGGCCGTGGTCAGGCCGGTGGTGATGAGGGCTCCGGCCGCGACGGCGGTGGCGATGGCCAGAGTGGTGCGCTTGTGACGCGCGTAGACAGAGGTCAACGCAGGCTCCTTCGTGGGGGGTTGTCCGACGGTCATGGGGGGTCCGTCGGACGCTGTGAAGTTGCGGTGCGGGTGTTCCGTGCGAGCTGTTCCGTGGGAACTGTTCCGTGCGAGGTGAACAGTGCCAGTTGGGTCGCGTACATGTCAGTGGGGCGAATAGAGGTTGGCCGGAAATCGTCCGCTGCCCGAAGATCCGCATACGCATTGCGGACTTGATCGCTCGCGAAGGCCGGGCAAAGAGGGCGCCGCCCCGGAGAGTTGGATCTCCGGGGCGGCGCCCTGCCCGTGGGGGGTGTGCGGTGGAGTTGTGTGTGAGGGGGCTTACGGGAAGGTCAGCTTCCAGCCGTTGATGGTTCCGACGTCCTGGGCCGCCTGGTCCTGCACCTTCAACTGCCAGGCGCCGTTGGCGACTTCGGAGGACGCGTCGACCGTGTAGGGCTCGCTGACGTCGTCCGCCGAGTCCGAGGAGCTGAAGGGCTTCAGGCGGTAGCTCGTGCCGTCGGGGGCTACGAGGTCGACGACCAGGTCACCGCGCCAGGTGTGCGTGATGTCCGGCGTGACGATCAGGTTCGAGGGCGCGTTGCCGGTCCGTCCTGAGACCGTGATCGACGACGTCACCGCCGCTCCGTTGTCCGGAATCGATACGGCGGTCGTGTTCTCGAACGACGTGCCGGTCTCGCCCCCGCCGTCACCGGGCCGCGCGCCGACGTTGATGCCGGCCCACGCGTTCTGCACCGCCGTGTACTCGGCGCTCTCGGTGCCGTACAGCTCACCGGCGACCGCGAGCGTCCCGGTGCGGGCCGCCGCGTAGTTGGTCGTGGTCGTGAACTTCGTGGTGAGCGCCTTGAACCAGATCAGCGCCGCCTTCTCGCGGCCGATGCCGGTGACCGGCAGGCCGTCGGAGGTCGGCGAGTTGTAGCTGACCCCGTTGATGGTCTTCGCGCCGCTGCCCTCGCTCAGCAGGTAGAACCAGTGGTTCGCCGGGCCCGAGGAGTAGTGGACGTCGATCGAGCCGATGCCCGAGTACCAGCTGTCCTTGGACGAGCCGTCGCTGCTCGGCTTGTCCATGTAGCGCAGCGGGGTGCCGTCGCCGTTGATGTCGATCTTCTCGCCGACCATGTAGTCGCCGACGTCCTCCGAGTTGTCGGCGTAGAACTCGACGGCCGCCGCGAAGATGTCGGAGGTCGCCTCGTTCAACCCGCCCGACTCACCGCTGTAGTTGAGGCCCGCGGTGTTGGACGTGATGCCGTGCGTCATCTCGTGCGCGGCCACGTCGATCGACGTAAGCGGCTTGGCGTTGCCCGACCCGTCGCCGTACGTCATGCAGAAGCAGGAGTCCTGCCAGAAGGCGTTGACGTAGTTGTTGCCGTAGTGGACGCGGGAGTACGCGCCGACGCCGTCACCGCGGATACCGTTCCTGCCCTGCACGTTCTTGTAGTAGTCCCAGGTCAGCGCGGCCCCGTAGTGCGCGTCAGCGCCCGCCGTCTCCAGGTTGGCGGGGGCGCCGTTGCCCCAGATGTCGTCGGGACCCGAGAAGAGGGTGCCGGTGCCCGACGTACCGCGGTTCAGGTTGTACGTCTTGTGACTGCCGCGGGCCGTGTCGGTGAGGTTGTACGTCGACCCGGACTGGGCGGTGCCGAGCGTGACGCTGCCGCTGTACTGGGTGTTGCCCGTGCCGTTCTCGACGGCCTGGTACTCGAAGAGCTTCTCGCCGGTGGCCGCGTCGGTGATGACGTGCAGCTCGTTCGGGGTGCCGTCGTGCTGCAGCCCGCCGACCACCGTCTCGTACGCGAGGGTCGGCTTGCCGCTCGCCGCCCAGATCACCTTGCGGGCGCCGTCCGCCTCGGTCTTCTTCGAACCCTCGGCGGCAGCGGCCTTGAGGGCCTGTTTCTCGGCGACCGCGGGCTTCACCGCCGCGCTGGTGGTGATGCCCTTGAGCTGGGCCTTCGCGGCCCGCGTGACCGCCTCGGTCTTCCCGGACCCGGCGGTCTCGACCACCAGGTCGCCGCCGAGGACCGGGAGTCCGGCGTAGGTGCGCTCGTAGCGCGTGTGGACCGTGCCGTCGGCGTCCTTGATGACGTCACGGACGACGAGCTTCTCCTTGGCGCCGAGCCCCAGTTCCTCGGCGGTGTCCGCCTTGGCGGTGTCGGCGTCCCGCAGCAGCTGGGCGCGCTGGGCGGGGGAGAGCTTGACGGCCAGGGCGCCCTTGTCGAGCTTGCCCGGGGCCGGCTTGGCGTCGGCGGTGGCGGCGCCCGTCTGGACGGCCGCGGCGAGCAGGGCGGTGACGGCGACGAGCGCGCCGGCGGCGACCCTGCGCCGGGTGGAACGGGCGGAGCTGGTGGTGCCTGTGGCGGGGGAGGCGTCTGCGGTGTGCGAGGTGTGTCTGTGGGAGGTGCGTCTCAACACGGACTCCTTCTGCGTGGCCACGGATCGCTCGCGCGGCCAATGGGGGACCGGTCGGTTGGGGGCCGTCCGGGCAGAACAAGGCGGAACGCGGAACCACTTGCGTGCGGCACGTGCGGGCGTGCGTGGGGGTGGACCACGGCACAGCGGTAAGGCGGTGCAGATGTGGGGTTGCTGTGAAGTAGTCGTGGGAAGAGTGGCAGGAGATCGCCACTCCTGTCAGGTGCGCATCAATAGATTGGCCGGAAACGGTTCGTTGTCCGGGTGGCCATGTTCGGTATGCGGATTGTTTGCCTGGCGGATCTGGACTACTTGGTTCGAAGCAGTGGTCTGGCTGGTTCATCGTGCGGCGGTACTCTGCAGCGGTGACAGCCACAGCCACGACTCCGGCCGCGCGAGGGCGTATCGACAAGCGGCAGGCCATCCTGGACGCCGCCTTCACCGTCTTCGCGCGCCGGGGTTACGCGAACGCCTGCGTGAAGGAGATCGCCGACGAGGCGGGGGTCGCCAAGCCGACCGTCTACAACCACCTCAGCGACAAGGAGAACCTGTTCCGGCACGCGATGGAGGCCGCGGCCGACACGGTGACGGCCGAGAACCTCGCCGTCGTGGAGCGCCTCCGCGCCCCCGGCGACGACCTGCGAGCGGCCTTGGAGGACGTCGCGTACCGCCTCCTCCAGGTGTGCTCGGGCGAGCGGTCCCGGGCGCTGCGCTGGCTGACGTACTCCCAGGTCGGCGGCTTCCCCGACCTGATCGAGACGGTCCAGGACCGCACCGCGAACCGCCTCGCCGAAGCCCTCGCGGACCGGCTCGCCCGGCTCTCCCTCGCCGGCCGCCTGCGTCCGTCCGATCCCGCCCTGGCCGCGGAGCAGCTCCTCGCCCTGCTCACCGGACCGCTGGAGACACGCACCCGCCTGGGCACGCGCAAGGTCCCCGCGACGGAGCTGCGCGCGGTGGCGCGGTCGGCGGTGGACACCTTCCTGCGGGCGTACGGGACCGAGTCCGGCCAAGCCGAGCAGCGGCCGTAGCTCAGGACGGCGTCGAGTCCGTCCGGGCCGGACAGCGGACCTGAGCGGAATCAACGAAGTCCGTGCGGTACAGCGCCCCCGAAGGGGCGCGGGGCTGTGACATCTGCGGCTCCGCCGGGTGGGCGCGACCAGCCACGGACGGCCCGCAGATTCAATACCGCGCTTCCCGCGGAGCGCTTGGCTCAGGACGGCCCCGGGCGTTCGCCGTGCCACGAGTGCCAGAGTGCCGCGTACGCGCCCTCGGCCGCCACGAGGCTTTCGTGGGTGCCGAGTTCGGTCAGGCGGCCGTCCTCCATCACGGCTACCCGGTCCGCGTCGTGCGCGGTGTGCAGGCGGTGCGCGATGGCGATGACGGTGCGTCCTTCGAGTACGGCGGCCAGCGCGCGCTCCGTGTGGCGGGCGGTCGCCGGGTCGAGGAGCGCCGTGGCCTCGTCGAGGATCAGCGTGTGCGGGTCGGCCAGTACGACGCGGGCCAGGGCCAGTTGCTGGGCCCGCGAGCCGTCCGTGCCGTGGCCGCGGGGCCCCAGCTCGGTGTCGAGCCCGGCCGGCAGCTCCTGGGCCCAGTCGTCGGCACCGACCGCCGCGAGGGCGGCCCACAACTCGGCGTCGCCGGCCGAGGGTTCGGCGATCAGCAGATTGTCGCGAACCGTGCCCAGGAACACGTGGTGCTCCTGGGTGACGAGGACGACCTGCCGTCGCAGCTGCTCCGGGTCGAGATCGGCGACCGGCACCCCGCCCACCGTCACCGTGCCGGAGCGCGGCGCGTCGATGCCCGCGAGCAGCCTGCTCAGGGTGGTCTTCCCGGCGCCGGAGGGGCCGACGACGGCCAGCCGCTCCCCGGGCCGCACGGTCAGGTCGACCCCGCGCAGCACCTCGCCCCCGCGGTCGTACGAGTAGCGCACCCCGGTCACGTCGATCCGGTCGTCCGCCGGCGCGGGGGACCCGGACCCGGTGGCCCGCGGGGCCCGGCTCAGGCCCTCCACGCGGGCGAACGAGGCGCTGCTGCTCTGCAGTTGCTCGACCCGCATCAGGATCGTGTCGAGCGGTGACTCCAGTTGGCGCAGATACAGTGCCGCCGCGACGACGGCACCCAGGCTCATCGCGCCCCGCTCGTGCAGGGCTCCGCCGACCAGCAGCACGACGACCACGGGCAGGACGTACGAGACCTCCACGACCAGGAAGAACACGCTCCGCAGGTACAGCGTGTACATCCGGGTGCGACGGGACGTCTCCAGCGCCTCGCGGCTCGCGGTGATCCGCCGGCGCTGCAGGCCGAACGCCTCGACCGTGCGGGCGCCGGAGGCGGTGGCCCCGAGGATCTCGGCCACCTCCGAGGTGGCGGCGCCCTCGGCGAGATAGGCGGCGCGCGCCCGGCGCAGATACCAGCGCAGGGTGAACCAGATGCCGGCCTGGGCGAGCACCGCGCAGGCGCCGAGCAGCGGGTCGAGTACGAAGACCGCGCCGAGCAGGAACAGCGACTGCACCGAGGCGATGAGCAGTTCGGGACCGGCGTCGCGCAGGGTGGTGCCCACCATGGCGACGTCGGCGGTGCCGCGGGCCGTCAGGTCTCCGGTGCCCGCCCGCTCGACGGCCGAGGCGGGCAGGGCCAGCGTCCGGTCGACGAACTCCTCGCGCACCCGCGCCAGCGTCCGCTCCCCGAACCGGTGCCCCACGTACCGGGCGGCGCGTGCCAGCAGCAGCTGCGCCAGCGCGCACACCAGGATGATCAGCGCCAGCCGGTCCACGGTGTCCACACCGCCGCCGGCCCGTACCTCGTCGATGATGCGGCCGAGCAGCCACGGGCCGACCAGACCGGCTGCGGCGGCCAGCGCGTTCAGGGCGAGCAGGGCGGTGAAGGCACGGCCGTCCGCCCGGATCAGCCGGCCCGCGGCCCGGCGTACGTCGGCCGGTTCGGCCACCGGCAGCTGCGCGGTCATCGCACGGCCTCCTCTGCGTCCAGGTCCGTGATGTCGGCCTCCATCGCGTCGGCCTCGGTGGACTCGACGTCCGCGTCCCGGGCCACCAGCGCGCGGTATCCCGGCTCCCCGTCGAGGAGTTCGCGATGGCTGCCGCCGGCCGCGACCTTGCCGTCGACCAGGTAGTACACGGTGTCCACCTGGTCGAGCATCAGCGGCGAGGTGCTGGTGACGACGGTCGTACGACCGGCACGCGCGGCCCGCAGCCGGGCGGCGACGGCGGCCTCGGTGTGCGCGTCGAGCGCCGAGGTGGGCTCGATCGCCAGCAGGACCTCGGGGTCGGCGAGGAGCGCCCGTACGAGACGTACCCGCTGCCGCTGCCCTCCGGAGAGGCTGCGGCCCTGCGCGTCGACGGCCGAGTCGAGCCCGTCCGGCAGCCCGAGGACGATGTCGTCCGCCACGGCCGCGTGCACGGCCCGGGCGATGGCCGCGTCGTCGTGGTCCCCGCGGCCGGAGACCAGGTCGCGCAGGGTGCCCGCGAACAGGTCGGCCTCGTTGTCCGCGACCAGGATGCGCTCCCGGACCTGCGGCAGGGCGATCCCGTCGAGGCGTACGCCGCCCCAGGTCGCCGCCGTCGGGGCGTACCGGCCGAGCCGGTCGACCACGGCGGCCGACTCCGCCGGACGGGCACCGACCAGCGCGGTCAGCCTGCCGGGCGCCACCCGGACACCCGACCGCGGATCGTGCAGCACCGAGGGCTCCGCCGGGGCGTCGAGAGCGAGCTTGTCCGTGACCAGGGACTCTGTGACCGGGGACTCTGGGACTAGGGACTCTGTGACCGGGGATTCTGTGACCACGGGTTCCCTGGCCGCGGGTTTCTTGGCGTCGGGTTTCCAGGGCAGGGGCTTCCTGACTATGGGTTCCTTGGCGTCGGGCTTCCCGGTCACGGGCTTCCTCGTCATGGGTTCCTTGGCGACGGGCTTCCTGGTCCCGGGCTTCCCGGCGTCGGGCTTCCCGGTCACGGGTTCCCTGACCACGGAATCCCTGGTCACGCGCTCCCTGGCCACGGGCTCCGTGGTCATCGGTTCCAGGGACAGGAAACGTACGACGCGGCGGGCGGCCACCAGGCCCCGGCTGACCTGGTAGCTGCACTCGACGAAGAAGGCCACCGGGCCCACGAGGAACGCGACATAGCCGTACACGGACACCAACTCGCCGATGGTGATGGACCCTTGGGCGGCGAGCCGGGCCGCCAGCCAGGTCACGACGGCGAGGAACACCGTCGGCAGCCCGACGCCGAGTGCCTGGAGCCAGCTCGTCACCACCCCGACCCGGTAGCCCTGCGCCCGCAGCTTCTGCGAGTCCCGGCGGAAGGCGTCCGCGAACAGCCCTTTGCCGCCAAGGCCGTTGAGGACGCGCAGGCCGCCCGCGAGGTCGCCGATCCGCGCGGTCAGCACGCCCTGCCGCTCGCGGTACTCCGTCTCCGCGCCCTGCAGCCGCCCCATCAACGGACCGACGATCCCGGCGATCACGGGCACCCCGAGCAGGATCACCAGGGCCAGCGGCAGCGAGACCGACAGCAGCAGCCCGGCCACGACGGCGTACGCGACGACCGAACCGACGCCGGGGCCCACGACCGTCAGGCACTGGCTGATCGTCTGCACGTCGCCGACGCCGATGGTGACGATCTCGCCGGTGCCGACCTGCCGCGACAGCGCGGCCCCCAGCCGGGTCGCCTGCCCGACGACGACCTTGACCGTACGGAAGTTGGCGTCCATCCGGAGCCGGGTCATCGTCCGGTGCCGCATGATGCTCAGCCAGGAGTTGAACAGCCCGAGGCCCAGCAGGGCGGCCACCCAGCCGACCAGCGCGGCCTCGTCGCCGGGTTCGAGACCGTCGTCGATCGCACGGGACAGCAGATACGGCGTCAGAGCCATCAGGACCATCCAGACGCTGCCCAGCAGGGCCCCCGCGGCGGCCCGGCCCGGCTGTCTGGTGATCAGCCACCAGAGGTACCGGCCACCGCCGCGGCAGTCCGGCGTCCCAGGGTCCCCGTACGTGTCCACCTGCCGCGCCACCCGCTGCTCACCCCTCGTCCAGCCCGCTTCCGTGACCACCTCTGCCCGCACCGCGCCGCGCCCCGTCGCCGCTACACGAGGCTGTCCCGCCACGCCTGGTGCAGATCCGCGAACCTGCCGGTGTCCGCGATGAGTTGGGCGGGGCTGCCGTCCTCGACGATGCGGCCGTGCTCCATCACGAGGACCCGGTCGGCGATCTCGACGGTCGACAGCCGGTGGGCGATGACGACCGCCGTACGGCCGCGCAGGACGGTGTGCATCGCGCGCTGGACGGCCCGTTCGCCGGGGATGTCCAGCGAGCTGGTGGCCTCGTCGAGGATGAGGACCGCCGGGTCCGCGAGCAACGCCCGGGCGAACGCGACGAGTTGGCGCTGACCGGCCGAGATGCGGCCGCCCCGCTTGCGTACGTCCGTGTCGTAGCCGTCCGGCAGGGCGCTGATGAAGTCGTGGGCGCCGATGGCCTTGGCGGCCCGCTCGATGTCCTCGCGGGAGGCGTCCGGGCGGCCGATCGCGATGTTCTCGGCGACCGTGCCGGAGAAGAGGAAGGCCTCCTGGGTCACCATCACCACACCGCGGCGGAGTTCGGGGGCCGTGAGCTCGCGCAGGTCGACGCCGTCGAGGAGGACCCGGCCGGCCGTGGGGTCGTAGAAACGGGCCAGCAGTTTGGCGAGTGTCGACTTGCCCGCGCCCGTCGAGCCGACCACGGCGACGGTCTGGCCCGCCGGGAGGGTCAGCGAGAAGGGCGGCAGGACCTCGCCGCCGGTGCGGTACGCGAAGCGGACGTCGTCGAAGACGACCTCGCGGCCGGGGTGCTGGGAGGCGAGCTCCGGCAGCGCACGCGGTTCCGCGGGTTCCGGCACCGAGGGGACCTGGGCCAGCAGGCCCGCGATCTTCTCCAGCGAGGCGGCCGCCGACTGGTACGAGTTGAGGAACATGCCGAGCCGGTCGATGGGGTCGTACAGGCGGCGCAGGTACAGGACCGCGGCGGCCAGCACGCCCAGCGCCAGTGACTCCGAGGCCACCCGGTACGCGCCCCACAGCACGATGCCCGCGACCGCCGTGTTGGCGACCAGCCGGGAGCCGACGACGTAGCGGGCCATCTCCAGGATGGCGTCGCCGTTGACGCGTTCGTGGCGGCGGTTGAGCACGTGGAAGTCCGCGTCGTTGGCGGCCTCGCGGCGGAACGCGCGCACCGGGCGTATGCCGTTCATCGTCTCCGCGAACTTCACGATGACGGCGGCGATCGCGGTCGAGCGGAGGCCGAAGATCCGTCCGGCGCGGTGCTGGTAGAGCCGGATGAGGAGGTACAGCGGGACGAACGAGGCCACCGCGACGGCGCCCAGGCCCAGGTCGAGCCAGAGCAGCATCGCCGAGATGTAGACGAAGGACAGGATGACCGTGATGAGCTCCTGGAGCCCCTCGCTGAGCAGCTCGCGCAGCGACTCGACGTCGGTCGTGGAGCGGGAGATGAGGCGGCCCGAGGTGTAGCGCTCGTGGAAGTCCACGCTGAGCGCCTGTGCGTGCCGGAAGATCCTGCCGCGCAGGTCGAGCAGGACGTCCTGGTTGACCCGGGCGGACGCGATGACGAAGCCGTACTGGAGTCCGCCCGCGGCCAGCGCGGCCACCACGTAGCCGGCCGCGACGGCGATCAGCGGGCCGTGGTCGCCGTCCCGGAAGGCGGGTACGGCGCGGTCGATGGCGTACGCCACGAGCAGCGGGCCCGCCTGCACCGCCGCCTGCTGGAGCAGGAGCAGGACCGCCGCGAGGACGACGCGGGCCCTGAGCGGGGCGAGCAGGGAGCGCAGGAGGGTGGCCGTCGCGCGCGGCGGGGAGGGGAGGGTGTCCTTGTCGAAGGGGTCGCCGTCCCTGTACGGAGGCGCCGGCTGGTCCTGATCGTCGTTGTCGGTCGGCGCGGTGGTCGTGGGCGCCGTCATCGGGTGTCCTCCTCGGTCGTTCCGGCAGCCGTTTCCCCAGTCGTTCGATCTGCCGTTCCCTCTGCTGTTCCGGACATCAGCCAGGCGTATTCGGCGTTCGTGCGCAGGAGTTCGTGGTGGGTTCCGACGGCGGCGATGCGGCCCCGGGAGAGCAGGGCCACGCGGTCGGCGAGGAGGACCGTGGACGGGCGGTGGGCCACGACCAGCGCGGTCGTCTCCGCGAGGACGCGACGCAGGGCCGCCTCGACGAGGGTCTCCGTGTGGACGTCCAGGGCGGACAGGGGGTCGTCAAGCACGAGGAAGCGGGGGCGGCCGACGACCGCCCGTGCCAGGGCGAGACGCTGACGCTGGCCGCCGGAGAGGCTGAGTCCCTGCTCGCCGACCTGGGTGTCCGTGCCCTGGGGGAGCCCGTGCGTGAAGTCCGCCTGCGCGACGGCCAGGGCCCGGTTCAACTCGGCTTCGCCCGCGCCGCTCCCGGCGCCCATGAGGACGTTCTCGCCCACACTCGCGGAGAAGAGAGTGGGCTCTTCAAAGGCCACGGCCACGAGGGCGCGCAGCGTTTCCCTGGGCATGTCGGTGATGTCCACCCCGTCCAGGGTGATCCGCCCCCGCGTGACCTCGTGCAGCCGCGGGACGAGCGCGGTGAGCGTCGTCTTCCCGGTCCCGGTGGCCCCTACGAGCGCCATGGTCTCGCCCGGACGTATGTGGAGGTCTATGCGATCGAGGATGGGAGTGCTGTCGGCAGGAGCATCCGGGTACCGAAACCGAACACCGTGAAACTGAAGCCCACCGGTACGGGTGCCTGCGGCGCTGGGGGCGGTGGCGGGGATCGCGGTCACGGCCGGCGACCCGCCGTGCCCCGCCGCGGCAGCCACACCCGCACCGGCACCGGTGTCCGCGTCGGAGGCGCGGGCGGTGGCCGCGGCTGCGGTCGGCGTCCTGCCGTGCCTCGCCGTGGCAGCCACACCGGCAGCGACATCCACGTCGAGGGCGCCGGCGGGGGTCGCTTCCGCGGTCGGCGTCCCGCGGCGAACCGCCGGATCCGCGCCCGGAGTCGCACTCGCCCCCTCGCCTGAAGTCGCGTCGGGGGCGTCGGCCGGGGCCGGGACGGCAGTTCGCGTCCCGCTGTGCGTCGCCGCGGCAGCCGCGTCGGCACCGGCGGTGGCCCCGGCTGCGGTCGGTGTACCGCGGTGCGCCGCCGCACTCGCCGCCGAAGCCGCATCTGCCCCTTTGCCTGAAGCCGCGCCGGATGCGGTGGCCGCGGCTGCGGTCGGTGTACCGCCGTGCGTTGCAGCCGCAGCCGCACCGGAACCGCCCTCAGCGCCGGCATCCGCCCCGGAGGCGGTGGCGGGGTGCGGGACCGTGGTCCGTGTCCCGCCGTGCAAGGCGGCCGCGCCGGCACTGGTTCCGGCTTCCATCCCGGAACCCGTACTGGTCCCGGCCCTCGTTCCGGAACCCGTACGGGAAGCCGCCCCCGCACCGGAACCCGCACCCCCCGACTCCGGCTCCGCGTCCAGTACCTCGAAATAGCGTTCCGTGGCTGTGGCTGCCTCCTGGCTCATGGCGAGGAGGAAGCCGATCGACTCGATGGGCCAGCGCAGGGCGAGGGCGGTGGAGAGGAAGGCGACCAGTGTGCCGGTGGACAGCTCGCCGTCGGCCACCTGCACTGTCCCGAGCACGAGCGCCGCGCCGATGGCGAGTTCGGGGAGGATGGTGATCGCGGCGAAGATGGCGGCGAGCAGGCGCGCCTTCGCGAGTTCCGTGCCGCGCAGGGTGCGGGAGAGGTCCCGGAAGGCGAGGGCCTGGCTGCGGTGGCGGCCGAACCCCTTGATGATCCGGATGCCGAGCACGCTCTCCTCGACGAGCGTCGTCAGATCGCCGACCTGGTCCTGGGCCTGCCTGGCCACCTTCGAGTACCGCTTCTCGAAGAGCCAGCAGACGATCATCACCGGCACTGCGGGCGCGAGCAGCACGAGCCCCAGCGTCCACTCCTGGGCCAGCATGATGATGACGCCCACCAGGATCGTCACGCCGTTGACCAGCAGGAATGTAAGAGGGAAGGCGAGGAACATGCGCAGCAGCATCAGGTCCGTGGTGCCCCGCGACAGCAGCTGACCGGAGGGCCAGCGGTCGTGGAACGCGACGGGCAGCCGCTGCAGATGCCGGTACAGGTCCGCCCGCATCGCCGCCTCGACGCCCGCCAGCGGCCGGGCCACCAGCCACCGCCGCAGCCCGAAGAGCACCGCCTCGACGACCCCGAGCAGGAACAGGAACAGCGCCCCGAGCCACACCCCGCCCGTGTCGCGGCCGGCCACCGGTCCGTCCACCATCCACTTCAGGACCAGCGGGATCACCAGCCCCGCGCACGAGGCGACCACCGCGACGACCGCCGCCGTGAACAGCCGGCCGCGCACGGGCCGCACGTACGGCCACAGGCGCAGCAGGCTGCGCACGGCCGAACGCTCCTTGCGCTGGTCCTTGCGCGGGTCCTTGTCGGGGTCCTCGATCGGTTCCTTGGCCAGGTCCAGGGTTTTGGGCACTGCGGGTGTGGTGGACATCAGTGGCGAGCCTACGGTTCGGCACTGACACCGCCCAGCGAGTTTTGGCCGGACCCGCACTGGTCCCATGGGCCTAGGACCGCCTCGATCCTCCGCCGTCCCTCGCTCCCGACCCGGCCCGCCCCGGAGTCGTACGCCCGCATCAACCGATCGGCCGATGCCCCTTCGAGCGCGATGGCCGATGTGCCGGACCCCGCCCGACCGGGACCCTCGGTCCATGACCGTCATCGAAGTAACCGGACTGCGTAAGTCATACGGAGGCAAGCCCGTCGTCGACGACGTCTCCTTCACCGTCGAGGAGGGCGAGATCTTCGGCATCCTCGGCCCGAACGGCGCCGGCAAGACGACCACAGTCGAGTGCGTCGAGGGGCTGCGGGTCCCGGACGCGGGCCGCGTACGCGTCACCGGCCTCGACCCGATCGCCGACCACGAGGCCGTCAGCCGCGTCCTCGGCGCCCAGCTCCAGGAGAGCGAACTCCAGGCCAAACTCACCGTGCGCGAGGCGCTGGAGCTGTACGCCGACTTCTACCCGAGCCCCGCCGACTGGCGCCCGCTGGCCGAACGCCTGGGCCTGGAAGGCAAGTTGGGCACGCGGTTCGGCAAGCTCAGCGGCGGCCAGAAACAGCGCCTGTCCATCGCGCTCGCGCTGATCGGCGATCCGAAGGTCGTGGTGCTCGACGAACTGACCACCGGGCTCGACCCGCGCGCCCGCCGTGACACCTGGGAGCTGATCGAGGACATCCGCGCGAACGGCGTCACCGTCCTCCTCGTCACCCACTTCATGGAGGAGGCGCAGCGGCTGTGTGATCGGATCGCCGTGATCGACAAGGGGCGGGTGGCCGCCCTGGACACCCCGGCCGGTCTGATCCGCCGCTCGACGGGCGCCACCGTCATCAGCTTCACCCCGTCCGCCCCGCTGGAGGACCGCGACCTGAACGCGCTCCCCGCGCTCGCGTCGGTCGAGCACCGGGACGGCCGCGTCACCCTGTCCGGCACCGACGAGACCGTCAACGCGGTCGTCACCCTGCTGGCCCGGTGCCACATCACCGCCCACCAACTCCGTGTCACCGACGCCACGTTGGACGACGCGTTCCTCGACCTCACGAAGGAGAAAGCGGCATGAGCACGGCCGTTCCCCGCATCGCCGTCGTCAACACCGCCCTCGTCAACACCGCCGTACTGAAGAGCGAGGTCCGGCTGTTCCGCCGGGAACCCGGCAGCCTGTTCTGGATCCTGGGGTTCCCGACCCTGCTGCTGGTGATCCTCGGCTCCATCCCGGCCTTCCGGGAGACCGACCCGGACTTCGGCGGGCTGCGCCCGATCGACGGCTATGTCCCGGTGGGGGTGCTGCTCGGCCTGATCGTCGGCGGGCTCCAGGCGATGCCGCAGACCCTCACCGGCTACCGCGAGCGCGGCATCCTGCGCCGGATGTCCACCACGCCGGTCCGGCCCGCGGCCCTGCTCTCCGCGCAGATGTTCCTGTACGGCGGGGCCGCCCTGGTGTCGGCACTGCTCGCCCTCGCGGTCGGGCGGCTCGCCTTCGACGTACGGCTGCCCGAGCAGCCCTTCGGATACGCCCTGGCCCTGGTACTGGCCGTCCTGGCCGCCCTCGCGCTGGGCGCGGTGATCTCCGCGCTGTCCCGGACGACGAAGATCGCGGGTGCCGTCGGGTCGGCCGTGTTCTTCCCGGCGATGTTCTGCGCGGGCGTGTGGATGCCGGTGCAGACCATGCCCGACGTACTGGCCCGCTTCGTCGGGTTCACGCCGTTCGGCGCGGCCGCGGAGGCGCTGAACCAGGCGGCGGCGGGGGACTGGCCGGGCTGGGACCACCTGGGCGTGCTGGTGGCCTGGACGGTGCTGTTGACGGCCGGTGCCGCGCGCTGGTTCCGCTGGGAGTAGGGGACGGCCCGTGCAGACTGAGGGCATGACCGCGGTGGACACGCAGATCGACCGGCGCTGGGAGCAGATGCGCGCCCTGGGACCGTACGGGCTGCTCGCCGTCGGCGCTGTCCTGTCGGCCGGCGCCGCCGACCTGATGGACGGCCCCGCCGACTGGTACGGGGCCGGGGTCCTGGTCGTCGCCGCGATCGCGCTCCAGGTGTGGTGGAACACCGTCCGGCGCCGCCGTCCCGGCCTGGGCCGTACGCCGTCCCCGGCCGGGACGGCGTACTACGTCGTCCGCTGGGTGATCGCCTTCGCGCTCACCTGGATCAACCCGCTCTTCGGCTTCTACGCGGCCACCGGCCTGATGGACGCCGACGAACTGCTCGCGGGCCGGTGGCGACGGCTCGGCGTGTTCGCCGCCGCCGTCACCCTGGCCGGTTCGCAGTCCGGCGGGCTGCCGCCCAAGAGCACCGGCCAGTGGGCCCTGTTCGGCGGGCTCATCATCGTCAACGCCGCCTTGCAGCTGGTCATCGCCCACATGATGGAGCAGGAGGAGCAGCGCTCGCGGAATCGCGCCGAAACCATCACCGCCCTGCAACAGGCCCTGGACGAGAACGCCGCCCTGCACGCCCAACTCCTCGTCCAGGCAAGGGAAGCCGGGGTCGCCGACGAACGCCGCAGGCTGGCCGCCGAGATCCACGACACCCTCGCGCAGGGCCTGACCGGGATCATCGCGCAGCTCCAGGTCGTGGCGAACACCCCCGACCCCGAGACCGCCCGCCAACACCTGGGCAGCGCCGCCGACCTGGCCCGCCACAGCCTGGGCGAGGCCCGCCGCTCGGTGCAGAACCTCGCCCCCGTCGCCCTGGAACACGACGGCCTGCCCGAGGCCCTCAAGAGCACGGTCGCCGAATGGGCCGAACGGACCGCCGTACGCGCCGAGTTCACCCTCACCGGCACCGCCGAGCAACTCCACGAGGAAGTGTCCGCGACCCTGCTCCGCATCGCCCAGGAGGCCCTGTCCAACGCCGCCCGGCACGCCCGCGCCACCCGTCTCGGCGTGACCCTCTCCTTCGCCGGCGACGAGGTGATGCTCGACGTACGCGACGACGGCCGCGGCTTCGATCCCGCCCATCCCCCCGCCAGCGCCGGCGGCTTCGGCCTCTCCGGCATGCGCGCCCGCGCCGAACGCATCGCCGGGTCCCTCACCGTCGAGTCCGAGCCGGGGCAGGGGACGGCGGTGTCGGCTCGCGTACCGTTGGTACGCCATGACCGATGACCCCGTGATCACGCTTCTCATCGTCGACGACCATCCCGTCGTACGCGACGGTCTGCGCGGCATGTTCGAGCCGATGCCGGAGTTCGTGGTGCTGGGCGAGGCGGCGAACGGTGTCGAGGCCGTGGACCGGGTGGCCGCGCTCGATCCGGACGTCGTCCTGATGGACCTCCGTATGCCGGGCGGCGGGGGAGTCGACGCGATCGCCGAACTCACCCGCCGGGGTGCCCGGGCCAAGGTGCTGGTCCTGACCACGTACGACACCGACACGGACACGCTCTCCGCGATCGAGGCGGGCGCGACGGGATATCTCCTCAAGGATGCTCCCCGGGACGAGCTCTTCACGGCGGTGCGGGCTGCCGCGGAGGGGCGTACGGTCCTCTCGCCCGCCGTTGCCACCCGGCTGGTCTCCGCGGTCCGTACCCCGGCGGTTCCGGCGGGCGATCCCCTCTCCGCGCGCGAACGCGAAGTCCTGGCCCTGGTCGCCAAGGGCACGTCGAACCGTGAGATCGCCCGTGTCCTCTTCATCAGCGAGGCCACCGTGAAGACCCATCTCACCCACCTGTACGCCAAGTTGAGCGTCAAGGACCGGGCGGCGGCGGTGGCGGTCGGATACGAGCGGGGCATTCTGGGCTAGGTGTTCTCGCCCCCGCCGCCCCTACCCATACCCGTCCCCTGGGGGCTGCGCCCCCAGACCCCCGCTTATCGGCCTGGACGGCCTCGTCCTCAAACGCCGGACGGGCTGGGTGGGCCGGGACCGGTACGGGCGCCGCGCCCTCCTCCGGGTCCTCCGAGTCCAGCAACCGCACCGCGTGACGGCCCAGTTGGGCCACCAGCGTGCCCGGCAGCCAGGGGTCGCGGCTTCGGCCCTCGGCGACCGTGTCCTCCGCGCCCGTGCGCTCCAGGATCTCGTCGAGGGTCGGGCGGGCGGCGGGGTCCTTGCGCAGGCACCGCCGGACGAGATCGGCGATGCCCTCCGGAACACCCGTCAGGTCCGGCTCCTCCTGGGCGATGCGGAACATCAGGGCGTGCACCCCGCTGTTGGACGTACCGAACGGGAGGTCGCCCGTGGCCGCGTACGACAGGACCGAGCCCAGGCAGAAGACGTCGCACGCGGGTGTGACCCGGTCGCCGCGGACCTGCTCGGGGGCCATGAAACCGGGTGAGCCGACGAGCGCGCCGGTGCGGGTGAGGCCGCCGTCGGTCACCGTCTCCAGGGCACGCGCGATGCCGAAGTCGATGACGCGCGGCCCGTCGATCGTGACGAGGACGTTCGAGGGCTTGAGGTCGCGGTGGATCAGTTCGGCCGCGTGGATGTCCTTCAGCGCGTGCGCGAGGCCGGCCGCCAGAATCCGTACGGAACGCTCCGGCAGCGCGCCGTGGTCGTGCCCGACGACCGTCTGGAGCGAGGGCCCGGCCACATAGCCCGTGGCGACCCAGGGAATCGCCGCCTCGGTGTCCGCGTCCAGCACCGGCGCCGTCCAGTACCCGCCCACGCGCCGGGCCGCCAGCACCTCCTGACGGAAGCGCGCACGGAACTCCTCCTGCTCGGCGAGCTCCTTCCGCACGAGCTTGACCGCGACCGTCCGCCCACGGTCGGAACGCGCCAGGTACACCTGGCCCATTCCGCCCGCTCCGAGCCGCGCCAGCAGTCTGTACGCGCCGATCCTCTGCGGATCCGCAGCCGACAGTTTCTCCACCGTCCGGTTCCTCCCCCGTGCCCACCGAACACCCCGTGGCACCGAGGATAGTGCGCGGGTATGACAGCGGAACCCGTGATTCTCCACGGTTCGGCAACAGGTCAGCGGGGGCCTGTGGGCGAGCGGCCGGTGAGCGACGGGAGAGCAGCAGGAGATCCACAGCCGAGCGACCGGTGTGCGTCAGCGGTCGCCCGCGGACGGCCCCTCGGGGCTTGTGAGGGTTTCCAGGGTGGCCGAAAGTCGCTCCAACACCCGTACGGTATCGGCTAGTTCGTCCTCTCCGAGGGCCTCCGCGAGGCGGTCCGCGAAGGCCGCGTGCCCTGGGACGATCTTCTCGATCGCCGCGCGTCCGCCCTCCGTCGGCCGGAGCAGCTTGGCGCGGCGGTGGGCGGGGTTGGGCACGTACTCGGCGAGGCCCCTGCCGACCAGCAGGTCGGCGATCCGCTGCACGCTCTGCCGGGTGATGCCCATGTCCCGGGCGATCCCGGAGACGGACAGCGGCTCCTTCAGTACCGCCCCGAGCACCTGCCACCAGGCGGCGGTGAGCCCGGAGGGGGCGGCCAACTCCTCGGCCACGCCCAGGAGTTGACCGTTCAGCCGGAAGACGCTCAGCGCGCTTCGACTGAACAGGTCCTGCCGTTCCCTGCCCACTCCCCCGCTCGCTCCCCCACCCACTTCTCCGCTCACTTCCCGGCCGCCTCAAGGATTCCGTACGCCTCCACGTCCGAGTCGTGGAACAGCCGGTACCAGGCGTCCAGCAGCTCCCCCTCGTACACGCCGAGCAGCCCGAACACCTCTCGTGCGAACGCGACGGGTTCGGTGGGTCCGGCGGTGATCAGGTTCCCGTCCGTCACCGCGTCGGCGTCCACGTACCGCTCGCCTCCCTTGTATCCGGTGGCCGCGAGATAGAAGGACACGGCACTGGTGTGCGCCCGGTCGTCGAGCAGGCCCTCGCGGGCGAGCCCGGCCGTGCCTCCGCAGATCGCGGCGACGGGCACGTCGGCGTCGAGGAACTGCCGGGCCTTGCGGGCGAACGGGGCGAGGTCGTCGCCCGTGTCCCAGAGGTCGGCTCCCGGCAGGATCAGCAGCGAGGCGTCCTCGGGGCGTACGTCGTCGAGCGCGATGTCGGGCTGGATCCGCAGGCCGCCGACGGACTTCACCGGGGCGAGGGACGCACCCACCGTCCGGATCTCGTACCCGGCCCGTGCGAGGTGCGCGGTCGTGTGACCGGTCTCCCAGTCGGCGAGGGTGTCGTAGATGGCGAGGTACACGGGCTTGTGGTTCATGGCTTCTCCTCTGTTCGCCTGCATCTCCCGATTTCCTTATGTGAGCATGCTGTCATGATGACAGCTTGCTGTCAATAGACGTTCGGGGCGATGATCGGCCGGCAGTCCCGTTAACCCCTTCGAGGAGGTGGCGTTAACCTCCCGTTCCCTAGCGTCGTCGGCATGGACAGCACAGGAAATCTCGGAAACCTCGGCCAGATAGCGGCCCACCTGGGCCTCGACCTCGTCGCCGTGACACTGCTGACGTTCGGCGTCTTCTATCCACGGCACCGCAGGCGTGAGCTCGTACCCGCGTATCTCGCCCTGAACGTGGCCCTGTTCGCGGTCGTCGCCGCGCTCGGCAGGGTCGGCGAGAGCGGCGGCCTCGCGCTCGGCTTCGGGCTTTTCGGGGTGCTCTCCATCGTCCGGCTGCGCTCGGCCGCGGTGCAGCACCAGGAGGTCGCGTACTACTTCACGACCCTGGTCCTCGGTCTGCTGTGCGGCCTGCCCGGCCTCGGCATCGGAGTGGCCGCGGGGCTGGCGACCGTCCTGCTGCTCGTGATGTACGGCGCCGACCACCCGCGGCTGTACGCACGGGACCGGCGGGCGGTCGTCACACTCGACACCGTGCACCGGGACCCGGAGGCGCTGCGCGAGGACCTCGGACGACGGCTCGGGAAGCCGCTGGGCTGGTCGGTCCAGGAGGTGGACTACGTACGCGACCTGATGGTGGTGGAGGTGCGCTACCGGGAGCCCGGGCATGAGCACGAGCACGAGCACGGCCGAACGCCGGAGCCGGTGCTCCGGGACGGCACACGCGGTGCGGGTGCAGGTGCGGGTGCGGGTGCGCGGGGCCCCGTCGCCAAGGAGCCGGTGTGGTGAGCGCCGCCGTCCACGCCCTGGAGCGCGCGGCGCTCGCCGCGCACCCTCTCTCGCTGGCCGAACTGAACGCGCGCGCGGAACTGCTGGCCCGCATGGACCGCAGCTACCTGGTCCCCGTCGGCGTCTTCGAGAGGTTCGCCGCCCGGCTCACCGATCCGCGCCGCGCCGACGGCCCGTTCCGGGTCCTCGCCATCGACGGACTGCGGACGTTCCGGTACGGCTCCACCTATTACGACACCCCCGCCCTGCGCACCTTCCACGACCACCGGCAGGGGCGCAGGCTGCGCTTCCGGATACGGGAGCGGGTCTACGAGGACAGCGGGGAGCGGCAGTTCGAGATCAAGCTCAAGAGCGGGCGCGGCGAGACGGTCAAGCACCGGCAGCGGATGGCGGGGGACGACCATCCGCTGGACGCGGCCCGGCTCGGGTTCCTCGCCTCGGTGCTCGGCGGCTCGTACGGCATCGCGGCCCCGTCCGGTCTGACCGCCGCGCTGCACACCGACTACCGGCGGCTGACGTTCGTCGCGGACGGCCGCCGGGTGACCTGCGACGCGGGTCTGGTCGTACGGGACCTCGCGACGGGTCGCACGGCGGCCGCCGACGGTTCTCTGGTCCTGGTCGAGACGAAGACGAAGGGGCACCTGACGGAGGCGGACCGGCTGCTGCACGGGTACGGGGTGCGGCCCGCCGAGTTCACCAAGTACAGCGCCGGATGGGCGGCCCTGCGACCGGAGTTGGGGTCGAACCGGTGGGCGCGGGCGGTGCGCGGGGTGTTTCCGGGCCAAGTGCTCCGCGGGAAGGGCGGTACTTAGGCCGCGGGGCGTCTATGGCTGCTCGCTCCCCCGCTCTCGGGTTCTCCCGCATGAGCGGGGGACCCCCATCGCGGCGGAGCCGCAAATGTCGCAGCCCCGCGTCCTTTACAGGGCCGCGGGGAACCTGAGCGTCACGTGCGCGCCCGGTGCGTTGAGCGTCTCGAAGCCGCCGCCGGCCTCCTCGGCGGTGCGGCGGGCGATGTCCAGGCCGAGGCCCGTGGAACCGGCGCCGCTGCTGCCCCGCTCGGCGGCGTGCGAGCCGGGGAAGCCGGGCCCTTCGTCCGCGACGACCAGTTCCGCACGTTGCCCGGGCTCAGCGCCGCCTCCCGTCGTCGTACGCACCGAGACGCTGAACGCCGTTCCCTGTGGTGTGTGGTCCAGCACGTTGCCGATCAACGCGTCGAGAGCGGCGGCGAGTTCGTCGGCGGGCACGGCGACCGGGAAAGGGGTGGCCGGGGTGGTCACCTCGACCGTGCGTCCCTGGTCCTCCGCCAACGGCAGCCAGAAGGCGGCCCGTTCGCGGGCGACCGCCGCCAGGTCGGCGCCGGGTGCCGATTCGCTCAGCGGCCGCCGGGCCCTGCGGATGACCTCGTCGACACTGCGCTCAAGGGCGGCCACGTCTCCGGCGATCCGTTCGGCCTCGGCGTCGTCCCGGAGCGTCTCGGCGTCCAGGCGGAGGGCGGCCACGGGGGTGCGCAGGCGGTGCGCGAGGTCGGCCGCGTTCTCGCGCTCGGCGGCGAGCAGTTCGTCGATGCGGGCGGCGAGGCGGTTCAACTGCCCGGCGATCAGCCTCAGTTCGGGCGGGCCCGCCGGTTCGGCCCGGGCCGTCAGATCGCCGGCGGCGAGCCGCTCCGCGGTTCCGGCCAGTGTGCGCGTCGCGCCGACGAGCCGCGCGCCCAGCCGGTCGGCGAGCAGCAGACCGAGCAGTACGAGCCCCACCCCGATCCCGGCGAGGACCAGCCAGGACGTGAGCACGCCGTCGTACAACCGCCCGGGGCTGAGCGCCACTTGGACCACCGCCGTGCCGTCCGGTGCCCCCTCCACCGGTACGAGGACGAGCCGTCCGCCGTCCGGGGCCTCGTAGGTGAACGCCCGTCCCGTGCGGGCGAGCCGCACCGCGTCCGTGACACGGGTGGCCTCGCCGATGACGGTGCCGTCGGCGAGTACCAGCGAAGTCCGCGGCAGATCGGCCCCGTTGACGCTCTGCACGGCCTGCTCCACCGACCGTGCCTCGGCGGCGGCGAGCTCGGGCCCGACCGCGGACGCCACCCACTGCGCCCGGGCCGTCGCCTCCGCGGTGGCCCGGTCGACGGCGTGGCTGCGGGTGAGCAGCGTGAGCGGCACCAGCAGCGCGGCCAGCACCAGGGCGGTGGTGGCGCCGGTGAGCAGGAGGAGACGGCGGCGCATCAGGTGCCGCCGGGGCGGGGTGCGGAGCCGGAACCGGAGTCGGGGGCAGGGGCAGGGTCGGAGCCGGAACCGGAACCGGCCTCGGAGCTGGAACTGGAGCCGGCTCCGGTGTCGGCGTCGGCTCCGTCAGGTCCAGGTGCCAGCAGCTTGACCCCCACCGTGCGGACCGTGTGCAAGTAGCGCGGTGCCTGTGCCGTCTCGCCCAGTTTCCTGCGCAGCCAGGAGAGATGGACGTCGACCGTCTTGTCCGCGCCGCCCAGCGGCTGCTGCCACACCTCGGCGAGGAGTTCGCGGCGCGACACCACCTGGCCGGAGCGGCGCGCGAGATGGGCCAGCAGATCGAACTCGCGGGGCGTGAGATCCAGGGTGCGACCGTCCAGCATGACGTCACGGGCCGCTAGGTCCACGGTGAGACCTCCCACCTGGAGCGGCTCCTCCGCATCGGCCGTACCCAGCCGCCGGAGCACCGCCTTGATCCGCGCGTCCAACTGCGCGGCGCCGAACGGCTTGACGATGTAGTCGTCCGCGCCGCTCTCCAGGAGCGCGACCATCTCGGGTTCCTCGTCCCGCGCCGTCGCCACGATCACCGGAACGTCGCTGACCGCCCGCAGCATCCGCAGCACCTTGCCGCCGTCCACATCGGGCAGCCCGAGGTCGAGCACCACGAGATCGGGCCGGTGGGTGACCGCCGCGTCCAGCCCCGCCATGCCGTCGGGCGCCGTCGCCACGGCGTGCCCCTTGTCCCGCAGGGCGCGCACCAGGGCTCCGCGCAGTACGGGATCGTCCTCCACGACGAGCAGATGGGCCATGCGGCCACCGTAATCAGGTAACCGGACGGCCGGGAATGCCGGCCCGCTCCCCGCGCCTCCTCCTACTCCTCCTTGTCCGCGTCTTAACCGGACGTTAGGAAAGAGCGCGAGATGCTGGCCCCGACGAGCGGGAGGACCTCATGAGGTGGCGGAGCGCGGTGGTGACCGCGGCCTGGGTCGCGGTGGGCACCGGCGCGGGCGGACTCGGGGCGTGGCAGCTCGCGAACGCCGACGGGGACGCGGACGCGCACGGCCGGACGCTGGACGACGCGGCGGTGCGGCGCGCCCTGGCGACCGGCGCCGGGTCGACGGAACCCCGGCGTTCCGGGACGCCCTCGCCCACACCCTCCGTCCAGCAGGACACCGTCCGCTTCACCGGCGGCAGCGCGACCGCCGAGTGCCGTCCGGACGGGACCGTGTACCTGGTCTCCTGGAGCCCGGCCGACGGCTACCACTTCGACGAGGACGTCGGGCGCGGTCCGGCGCCGACGGCCCGCCTGGAGGCCGAGCCGAGCCTGGACGACGACGCGGAGGACCTCACGTACGAGATCTCCTGTACCGCGAACGGGGCGCGGGCCCGGCTGGTGGCGGACGCCGACGACGACTGAGCCCCGGCCCGGGGGCGTCGGCCCCATACGCCCCGTCCCGCGCCTCCCCGTTCCGTACACCCGATCCCGCGCGCCCCCACCCCGTAACCCCCGACATCCCGTACCCCCGACCCCGCACACCCGACAGACTGTCGCGTCAGGCCTCCGACCGCAGACAGGACGCCGATGTCGCGCCCCCGCCCCGGACACCTACGCTCGGGCGCATGACCCCTCAGCCCCAGCCCAGTCCCCAGGCCGGCGCCGCCGTGAAGGCCGCGGACCGTGCGCACGTGTTCCACTCCTGGTCCGCGCAGGAGCTCATCGACCCGCTCGCCGTAGCCGGTGCGGAGGGGTCCTACTTCTGGGACTACGACGGCAGGCGGTATCTGGACTTCACCAGCGGGCTCGTCTTCACCAACATCGGCTACCAGCACCCGAAGGTCGTCGCCGCGATCCAGGAGCAGGCGGCGACGATGACGACCTTCGCGCCCGCGTTCGCCATCGAGGCGCGGTCGGAGGCGGCACGGCTGATCGCCGAGCGGACGCCGGGGAACCTCGACAAGATCTTCTTCACCAACGGTGGCGCCGAAGCCGTCGAGAACGCCACCCGCATGGCCAAACTGCACACCGGCCGCCCGAAGGTGCTGAGCGCCTACCGCTCGTACCACGGCGCCACCTCCGCCGCGATCAACCTCACCGGCGACCCGCGCCGCTGGCCGAACGACGTCGGGGCCGCCGGGGTCGTGCACTTCTGGGCACCGTTCCTGTACCGCTCCCCCTTCCACGCGGAGACCGAGCAGCAGGAGTGCGAGCGGGCGCTCCAGCACCTCGCCGACACCATCGTCTACGAGGGCCCGGCCACCATCGCCGCGATCATTCTGGAGACCATCCCGGGCACGGCGGGCATCATGATCCCGCCGCCCGGCTACCTGGAGGGCGTCCGCGCGCTCTGCGACGAGTACGGCATCGTCTTCGTCCTGGACGAGGTCATGGCGGGCTTCGGGCGTACGGGCGAGTGGTTCGCCGCCGACCACACAGGCGTCGTACCGGACCTGCTGACCTTCGCCAAGGGCGTGACCTCCGGATACGTGCCGCTCGGCGGTGTCGCCATCTCGGAGGAGATCACCGCGACCTTCGCGCGGCGCCCTTACCCCGGCGGGCTCACCTACTCCGGGCACCCGCTGGCCTGCGCCGCCGCCGTCGCCACCCTGACCGTGATGGCGGAGGAGGGCATTGTCGAGCAGGCCGCCCGGATCGGCGAGACCGTCCTCGGTCCCGGTCTGCGCGACCTCGCGGAGCGCCACCCGAGCGTCGGCGAGGTGCGGGGCACGGGCGTCTTCTGGGCCCTGGAGCTCGTACGGGACAAGGAGACCCGCGAGCCCCTCGTCCCCTACAACGCGGCCGGCGAGGCCAACGCCCCCATGGCGGCCTTCGGTGCCGCCGCGAAGGCCCACGGTCTGTGGCCCTTCATCAACATGAACCGCACCCACGTCGTGCCGCCGTGCAACATCACGGAGGCGGAGGCCAAGGAGGGCCTGGCCGCGCTCGACGAGGCACTCTCCGTGGCGGACGAACACACGGCGCGGTAAACGGAGAAGCACCCGTGCGGCACCCGGTGCGGCACGGGTGCAACAGAGCGGCGGTACTGTCCGGGCGCCCCGAATCCGAACGCGTAAGGTGACTGGCTCGTAGACATGAGCGAGTACTTACCCGATCGGGGAGGGACGCGACGATGGCCGGCACCGGCGGCAATGGCACGGTGACCCGCAGCACCCTGCGGCAGCAGATCGCGGACGCGCTCCGCGACGAGGTGCTGGCCGGCCGCCTCCAGCCGGGCCAGGAGTTCACGGTCAAGGAGATCGCCGAGCAGTACGGCGTCTCCGCGACCCCCGTCCGGGAGGCCCTGGTCGACCTGTCGGCGCAGGGTCTCCTGGACGCGGACCAGCACCGCGGCTTCAGCGTCCACGAGTACTCGCTGGACGACTACCGGGGCATGATCGAGGCCCGCAGCCTGGTCACGGACAGCATCTTCCGCGGCCTCCTCGACGCGGAGGCATCCACCACCCGGGCGGCCCGCGCCGCCCTCGCCACCCGCGTCGACGACCCGCGCACCGCCGCCGCGCTCGCCGGGGTGCGGCGCCGCGGCGAGGAGGCCCAGCGGGCCGCCCTCGCCGGTGACCTCAACATCCTCATCGGCTACGACCTGCGCTTCTGGCGCGAGCTCAGCGGCCTGGCCGGCAACCCCTACCTCGGCGACTTCATGCACCGGCTGCGCGTGCAGTCCTGGGTGTGCGCGGTCCAGTACCTGCGCCGGATCCCGGACCTGCGCGGCCAGCTGTGGGCCGAGCACACCGAGCTCGTGGATGCCCTCGCCCGCCGCGACGCCCTCGCCGCGCACGAGATCGTCACCGACTACAACGTGCACTCGCTCGCACTCATCGAACGGCTGGCGGCGGGCTGAACGGCGGACGGCCGGGCGGGCGTCGGCGGCCTGCGGTAAGTCGTCGGGTGTGGGGTACGCGACCTGCACAACGGGTACCGACCGACGCACCACCCATTACGCTTCCCTGACCACCGCTCTACGCGAGGAGCTCTCAGTTGGCCTGTGACCTGTGGCTGGTCCCGCTCGTCGACGTGTTGTGCCATACCCCCGACAACCCCTTCGCCGAGGAACTCGCGCTCTACGACAAGGTTCTGGGCGAGGCCGGACTTCCGCCGGTGCCGGTCTACGCGTATATGCCGGGGCTCTCCGGCGATGTCGCGCCGGTCGCGGGCTTCGACTACGACGCGCTGCACTTCCTGCGCCGCGCGTACCTGCTCCAGGTGTGCCAGCTGCCGGTGACACCGGTCGGCGAACTCGGCGGCGACTACGAGCAGTTGCTGGAGATGTTCGAGGCGACGGCCCAGCAGTCGCACCTGGTCTGGCACTACGACCACGCGGGCGCGTACGTGCCCGTGGACTTCCCGCATCCCCTGTCCAGCGACGAACTCCTGGCGGGCGGCGGCCCGTTGGGCTCGTCCCAGACCCTCCTGCGCGAGCTGGAGTTCGTGGCCCCGTCGATCGGCATCGACC
The DNA here is from genome assembly GCF_040654355.1 of Streptomyces sp. NPDC050704. Classification (NCBI taxonomy): domain Bacteria; kingdom Bacillati; phylum Actinomycetota; class Actinomycetes; order Kitasatosporales; family Streptomycetaceae; genus Streptomyces; species Streptomyces sp. NPDC050704. The sequence goes on from NZ_JBFAHW010000098.1 coordinate 35,723, forward strand.
CCGCGAACCCGCCGCTCCCCCCGACACCTCCCATGGCCCCCACGGAGCTGGAGGAACCGGCCGCCCCGGCGCCCTTCGACTCCAGCCCGTTCGCCCGCGAACGGCATGTGTGGCTGGGGCTGCATGCGGCGGCCACGCGGAGTCTGGCGCAGGGGTCGATGATCATCTTCAGCTAGGCCGCATGACCGCCGATCGGGCTCGCCCGGTCGGCGGTCTCAGCGCAGCTTGGCCAGGCCGTTCTGCAGGTCCTCGCCGTTCATGACCGGGGTGACCTCGACCTCGGCGTTGAACTGGGTGAAGAACGGCTCACCGGTGGGAGGCAGATCCGAGCTGTCCTTCATGTCGAGGACCAGGAAGGCGGTACGCCGGCCGCCCAACGGCCCGAAGTACGCCGCCTCCGGCTTGAGGTGATCCAGGATCTCCTTCATCAGCTCCGGCATCTTGCCGCTGCGGATCGCTTCGTTCGCCTTCTCCGTGTCCAGGGTCGCCTTGAGCAGGACGCGCATCGGACTCACCTTCTTCTCCGTCGACGCACGTGCGGGTGATTTGCGTTTTCAGCCTATGCCCGTTATGTGCGGTACGCCCACTTCTGTGGAGTGGGCGGAGAAGTAGGAACAAACAAGAAGGGCGCCCGGACCGGACGCCCTTCTTGTTCACTGTTTGCACTGACTGACCGCACTGACTAGAGGAACGAGTTGATCTCGATCGTCTCGTCGCGGCCCGGGCCCACACCGATCGCGGAGATCGGGGCGCCCGACATCTCCTCCAGCGCCTTGACGTAGTCCTGGGCGTTCTTCGGGAGGTCGGCGAAGGTCTTGGCCTTGCTGATGTCCTCCGACCAACCCGGCAGCGTCTCGTAGATCGGCTTCGCGTGGTGGAAGTCGGACTGCGAGTACGGGAGTTCCTCGACGCGCTTGCCCTCGATCTCGTACGCCACGCAGACCGGGATCTCCTCCCAGCCGGTGAGGACGTCGAGCTTGGTGAGGAAGAAGTCCGTCAGGCCGTTGACGCGGGTCGCGTACCGCGCGATGACCGCGTCGAACCAGCCGCAGCGACGGTCACGGCCCGTGGTGACACCGCGCTCGTGGCCGATGCGGCGCAGCGCCTCGCCGTCCGCGTCGAAGAGCTCGGTGGGGAACGGACCTGCGCCGACCCGGGTCGTGTACGCCTTGAGGATGCCGATGACCCGGCTGATCTTCGTGGGGCCCACGCCCGCGCCCGTGCACGCGCCACCGGCGGTGGGGTTCGACGACGTCACGAAGGGGTACGTGCCGTGGTCGATGTCCAGGAGCGTGCCCTGGCCGCCCTCGAAGAGGACCACCTTGTCGTCGTCGAGCGCCTTGTTGAGGACCAGGACGGTGTCGGCGACGTACGGACGCAGCCTCTCCGCGTATGTCAGAAGTTCCTCGACGACCTGCTCGATGGCGATCGCACGCCGGTTGTAGACCTTGGTGAGGAGCTGGTTCTTGCCGTCGAGGGCCGCCTCGACCTTCTGCGTCAGGATCGACTCGTCGTAGAGGTCCTGGACGCGGATACCGACGCGGTTGATCTTGTCGGCGTACGTCGGGCCGATACCGCGGCCCGTCGTGCCGATCTTCCGCTTGCCGAGGAAGCGTTCCGTCACCTTGTCCACCGTCACGTTGTACGGCGTGATGATGTGCGCGTTTCCGCTGATGAGGAGCTTGGAGGTGTCGACGCCTCGCTCGTTCAGTCCGTTCAGCTCGGAGAACAGGACCGATGGGTCGACGACGACTCCGTTACCGATGACCGGGGTACACCCCGGCGAGAGGATTCCGGAAGGGAGGAGGTGGAGGGCGTACTTCTGATCGCCCACGACTACCGTATGACCGGCGTTGTTGCCGCCCTGGTAGCGCACCACATAGTCCACGGATCCACCGAGCAGGTCGGTGGCCTTTCCCTTGCCTTCGTCACCCCACTGAGCACCGAGCAGCACAAGTGCGGGCACGCGCGTACACCCCTTCCGGGCGGGGCATGTCCAAGGTCGGGGACGTACACGGCACAGCGCATGACTGCGAAGACCGTGGACGTCGGCGACCTTCGTTGGCCGCGACCGTCGGACCGGATGCCCCGGAATAGACGAAGCCCCTGGCGCAATAGCGCAAGGGGCTCTTGCACAAAGATGCTACCCGAGGAAGCGAGGCATGACCGAGGTGGCGACTTCCGACCAGCTCCTGGTGGTCATCGACCCGGTCGCCCGACACGGTGACGGCGAGTCGGTACGGATCGCGAAAGACGTGCTCAGCGCGGGTGCGAGCACGAAGGTGTGCCTCCCGGACGGGCCCGAGGAATTCGATCGGGTACTGGCTCGGAGAGGGTCCCGCCGGCCTGTCGTGATCGGCGACGACCGGACCCTGATGCGCGCTGTGTCCGTTTTGCACCGTCGGCGGGAACTGGCCGGATGTGCGCTGTCGCTGGTGCCGGTCGGGGTGGGCGGTGGTGGTTCGGTGTCGCTCGCGCGGGCGCTGGGGGTGCCGACGGGGACCGTCGCGGCGGCGCGGGCCGTGTTGGACGGGGCCGTGCGGCGGCTCGATCTGCTGGTGGACGAGAGCGACGGGGTGGTTCTGGGGGCGCTGCGCATCCCGGCGCTTGGGGGTGGGGCCGGGGCCGGGGGGTCCTCTTCGGAGGACGCCGCGCATGATCATCACCACCACAGTCATCACCACCACTGGCTGCGGACCTGTCAGTCCCTAGTGCGTACGCTGGCGGCTCGGCCGGGTCGGGTGGTGTCCGCCGGTGCGCCTGGGCCGACTCGTCTGCGCGTCGAGATCGACGGCAAGACGTTCGTCGACCTGGACCAGCCGCTTGAGTCGGTGTCGATCACGCCGGGCGGGGCGGGGGGATCGGGTGGGCCTGGTGGGCCTGGTGGGCCGGGGGGTGCGTGGGTCCAGATCCGGCCTGTGTCCGTCGGTGCGGAGGCTGCGCCGCTGGAGGCTGTGGCTCATACGATCACTGTGTCGGGGGCTGATTTCCGCTATCGCGCGGACTCGGTGGTTGGGGGGCCGGTGCGGACTCGGACGTGGACGGTGCGGGAGGGGGCGTGGGGGCTGGTGTTGCCGTAGCCTCCGGCGGTTGGGCCGGTTGTTTGTCTGCGGGTGGGTGGGGGCTGGTCGCGCAGTTCCTCGCGCCCCTGGGGTGGTGGGTGGTGGGGTCGGTGCCGCGACGGGGTATCCGATCGCCGCTCTGGGATATTCAGCTTCAGGCACGTTGCCGCGGCGATCGGACACCCCGACACGACCCCTCACGCCGGAGAGCCGACAGC
>NZ_JBFAHW010000099.1:0-38862 GCF_040654355.1 Streptomyces sp. NPDC050704
TCCAGGCCCACCCAGACACCCTCAGCCCGTCCGGCGTTTGAGGACGAGGCCGTTCAGGCCGATGAGCGGGGGTCTGGGGGCGGAGCCCCCAGGGATGGGACGGGTAGGGGCGGCGGGGGCGAGTAAACCCCTCCGTGCAGGCGTCAGGCGGCGTGCCCCCCGTCCACAGAGAACTCCGCACCAGTGATGTACGCCGCCTCCGCCCCGGCCAGATACGCCACCATGGACGCCACTTCGGCGGCCTCACCGAAGCGGCCGACCGCGGTCATCGCAGCCTGACCGGCCGCGTACGGCCCGTCCGCCGGGTTCATGTCCGTGTCGATCGGACCCGGGTGGACGATGTTCGCGGTGATCCCCCGCTCACCCAGCTCCCTGGCCAGGGCCTTCGTGAGGCCGATCAGGGCCGACTTGCCGGTGGCGTAGAGGGTGCCGCCGGGCCCGGGCACCCGCTGCGTCATGCACGTGCCGATCGTGATGATCCGGCCACCGCGCCCCATCCGGGCGGCCGCCGCCTGGGAGGCCAGGAAGACGCCGCGGACGTTGACGGCCAGTACGCGGTCGATATCGGCGAGCGTGAGTGAGTCCAGCGGGCCGAGCAGTCCGACACCCGCGTTGTTCACCAGCACATCAAGACCGCTGCGGCCGCCGTGGCCGCCGAGCCCCTCCGCCGCGCGGTCCACGGCGGCAGCCGCCTCCTCGGGGTCGGCGGAGTCCGCGCGGAGGGCGAGCGCCCGCCGCCCCAGCGCCCGGATCCGCCCGGCGACGTCGTCCGCGGCCTCCTTGTCACGGACATAGGTGAAGGCCACGTCCGCGCCCTCCCGGGCGAGCCGCACCGCCGTCGCCGCGCCGATCCCGCGGCTGCCGCCGGTCACCAGGGCCACTGTTCCGTTCATGCTCCGCTGCACGCTTGCTTGTGAGGTCATGGGTCCATCCCAGCGGCCGCGGCGCCGAGATGCTGGCGGCGAACGGACACGGAGCCCGACGGACCGGTCCGGGGCCGGCCGATGAGTTGCGGGCGCCGACGGGGTCTGAGCTGATGACGGGAAACGGCACTCGGCAACCGAGTACGACCGAGTACGACAGTCCCCCCATCCAGGTAAGGAAGAAGGCATCCCATGGGCAAGCTCACTCTCACCTCCTTCGTCACCCTCGACGGCGTCCACCAGGCCCCCGGCGGCCCCGACGAGGACCGCCGCGACGGCTTCGAGCACGGCGGCTGGAGTGTCCCGTACGGCGACGAGGACTTCGGACGGTTCATCGACGAGGTCTTCGGCCGTGTGGGCGCCTTCCTGCTCGGCCGCCGCACGTACGAGATCTTCGCCGGGCACTGGCCCAGGGTCACCGACCCCGCCGACCCGGTCGCGTCGAAGCTCAACTCCCTGCCCAAGTACGTCGCCTCGGCGAGCCTCACGAACCCCGAATGGGCCGGCACCTCGGTGATCGGCGGCGACCTCGCCAAGGAGGTCACCGCGATCAAGGAGAACACCGAGGGCGAGCTCCAGGTCCACGGCAGCGGCGCCCTCGCCCAGTCCCTCCTGGCGCTCGACCTGGTCGACACCGTGCACCTGCTGTCCTTCCCCGTCGTCCTCGGCGCGGGCCGCCGTCTCTTCGCCGAGGGCGGTGTACCGACCGCGTTCAAGCACACCGGGGCGCGCCTCACGAGCACGGGCGTCGCCATCCACACGTACGACTTCGCGGGCCGCCCGGAGTACGGCACGTACGCACTCCCGGCAGAAGCCGTGTAGGGCTCGTACGCAGAGCTCATGTGCGGGCCTGCGGAGAAGGCGGGGGAGGAGCCGGGCGGCAGGTTAACAGCCGGAAAACTCATCCGACTTGCGGGGCGAAATCACCGGCCTTGACATTGACATGCCATGGTCTACGCGCGTCATGCTAGGGGGCATGAGATTCCCCCCACGAATCACTCGCATCGGCGCTCTCGGCGCCCTCATGTCCGCCCTGCTCATCGGCGGCGCCGCAACAGTTCCCGCGACCGCCGCGGCGACCGCCGTCGGCAGCATCTGCTACGGCGCGCTGCCGTCCCAGGCGCACGACACGCTCGACCTCATCGAGCAGGGCGGCCCCTACCCCTACTCGCAGGACGGCACCGTCTTCCAGAACCGGGAAGGCATCCTGCCGTCCCAGGGCACCGGGTACTACCACGAGTACACGGTGATCACGCCCGGTTCCTCCACCCGCGGTGCGCGCCGCATCGTCACCGGTGAGGAGGTCCGGGAGGACTACTACACCGCGGACCACTACGCCACGTTCAAGCTGGTCAACTACAGCTGCTGACCGGCATCCACGAGTACGTACGAGCTGTGGGACGCCGTGGGACCCTGCGGAACGCGGGGCTCCCACGGCTCGCCGGAAGCCCGGTGAGCGCTCACCGGGGTTTCCGGCTCTCGGCGGCCGCGAACAGCGCGATGGACAGCACCAGCAGCGCGATGCCCCCGTAGATCTCGTAGCCGTCGAGGAAACCGAGCCGTTGTACGAGGCCCCAGCCGCGCATCCAGCCGGTGAACTCGTACACCAGGCCGGCCCCGCCCTGCAGAAAAGCGATCACTCCGAGAAACTCAAGAATCTGTCTCACGCAAGGATCCTCGCCCCGCGGACCCCCCACGCTCATCGGCCGCGGGGCGAGGCCTGTCCGCCGGAAGTCCCGGCAGACGCGGCACGGCTGCGCCCAAAGTCTCCGGTGCTGCGACTTTGGTCGGTGATCAGGCGCTCCAGGCAGTGGAAGCGGGCGCCGGTGCGTAGATTTGTCGATCGTGAGTGGCAATGCGCGGTAAATCGTCGAGGCCCGGGGAGCAGTCCCCGTCAGGGCCGCTGCCCGTGATGGGCGCACTGCCTCTGGTGGGGCGGATGCCTCTGGCGGGGCGGCGGTGGTTGCTTCCGTCGGCCGTCGCCGACGAACTCGATCCCGACCGGGTGGGGAAGAGCGGGCGCTCGCGGCGTACCGCACGGGACTGGGTCGTCGACTTCACCGCTTTCCTGCTGGCCGTCATCATCGGGCTGATCGGTGCGGACGCACTGCCCAACGAGCCCAACACGCCGTACGCGCTCGAAGTCGTCGACCAGTGGATCGGGGCGTTCTCCTGCGCCGCGGTGTGGCTGCGGCGGCGCTGGCCGGTCGGGCTCGCGATCGCGATGGTTCCCATCGCGTTCGTCTCGTACACCGCGGGCGGGGCCGCGATGGTCATCTTCTTCTCGCTCGCCGTGCACCGGCCCTTCAAGTACGCGGCCGCGATCGTCGGCACCTCGACGGCGCTGGTGCCCCTGCTCTACTGGCTGCGCCCCGATGCCGACCTGCCCTATGTCGTGTCCGTCGTGCTCGCCTCCCTGCTGTCTGTCGCGGTGGTCGGCTGGGGCATGTTCGCGCGCTCCCGGCGGATGCTGCTGCTGAGTCTGCGGGACCGGGCACAGCGGGCGGAGACCGAGGCGGAGCTGCGGGCCGAGCAGGCCCAGCGGCTGGCCCGGGAGGCGATCGCACGCGAGATGCACGACGTACTGGCTCACCGGCTGACCCTGCTCAGCGTGCACGCCGGGGCACTGGAGATCCGGCCGGACGCCCCCCAGGCGGAGGTCGCGCGGGCCGCCGGGGTGATCCGGGAGAGCGCGCACGAGGCCCTGCAGGATCTGCGGGAGATCATCGGGGTGCTCAGGACGTCCGACGGAGGCGACGACTCCGGACGCCCGCAGCCGACGCTCGCCGCGCTGGAGGGACTGGTCTCCGAGAGCCGCGACGCCGACATGAAGGTCACCCTCGACAACCGCGTCACCGACGCCGCCGTCCCCGCGTCGGTCGGCCGCACCGCGTACCGCATCGTCCAGGAGGGCCTGACCAACGCCCGCAAGCACGCCCCGGGTGCGGAGACCACGGTCACGGTGTCCGGGGCGCCGGGGGACGGCCTCACGGTGTCGGTACGCAATCCGCCGCCGCCCGGGGACGTCCCGCACGTTCCCGGCTCCGGCCAGGGTCTGATCGGTCTGACGGAACGGGCGACACTCGCCGGCGGACACCTGCGACACGGTCCCGAAGGAGACGGCGGATTCCAGGTGCGGGCGTGGCTTCCGTGGGGATGAGCGCCAGGGTGATGAGTCCCATGGTGATCAGTGCCCTGGGCAGGAGCTTTCCCCGTACGCGTACGGGGTGTTGTGATCAAGAGTCGGTAACCCGGGGGGTTCCTTCGCCGGGTGTCACTACGGTGGGCCCATGATTCCGATCCGTCTGCTCCTCGTCGATGACGACCCGCTGGTCAGGGCCGGCCTCTCCTTCATGATGGGCGGCGCCGACGACCTGGAGATCGTGGGCGAGGCCGCCGACGGCAGCGAGGTCGAGGAACTCGTCGACCGCACCCGCCCCGACGTCGTGCTCATGGACATCCGGATGCCGAACGTGGACGGCCTCGCCGCCACCGAACGGCTCAGGAACCGCAAGGACGCCCCCCAGGTCGTCGTCCTCACCACCTTCCACGCCGACGAACAGGTGCTGCGGGCGCTGCGCGCCGGCGCGGCCGGCTTCGTCCTCAAGGACACCCCGCCCGCCGAGATCCTCGCGGCGGTGCGCAGGGTCGCGGCCGGCGATCCCGTGCTCTCGCCCACCGTCACCCGGCAGTTGATGGAACACGCCGCCGGCGCCACGCTCGACACCCGGCGTACGAGTGCCCGTACGCGCGTGGCCGCGCTCAACGACCGCGAACGCGAGGTCGCCGTCTCGGTCGGCCAGGGCTGTTCGAACGCCGAGATCGCGGCCCGGCTGTTCATGAGCGTCGCCACAGTGAAGACGCACGTCTCCCGCATCCTCGCCAAGCTCGACCTCAACAATCGAGTACAGATTGCCCTGTTGACGTACGACGCGGGGCTTTTGGAGGAGGACGGGCACTAAGTGGTGGTCGTGGCCGTTGGACAGACGATGGTCATGGGCGTCGAAGGGCGAGCGGGCAGGGCATGGGGGAGGGCGTTGTGGCGGAAGTGATCGACCTGGGGGAGTACGGGCCGCGGTTCACGGAGGACCCGCATCCGGTGTACGCGGAGCTGCGGGCGCTCGGACCGGTGCACCGGGTGCGGCTGCCGCCGCCCGACGAGCACCACGAGACCTGGCTGGTCGTCGGGTACGAGGAGGCGCGGGCCGCGCTCGCCGATCCCCGGCTGGCCAAGGACGGCCGGAAGATCGGCGTCACGTTTCTCGACGAGCAGCTGATCGGCAAGTACCTGCTGGTCGCCGATCCGCCCCAGCACACGCGGCTGCGGGCGCTCATCGCGCGCGAGTTCACCATGCGGCGGGTGGAGACCCTGCGGCCGCGCGTCCAGGAGATCACGGACATGCTGCTCGACGAGATGCTGCCGAGCGGCCACGCCGACCTCGTCGAGTCCTTCGCCTACCCGCTGCCGCTCACCGTCATCTGCGAACTGCTCGGGGTGCCGGAGATCGACCGGGCGGCGTTCCGCGCGATGTCCACGGAGGCCGTCGCGCCCAGCAGCTCGGAGAGCGAGTACGCCGCGTTCTCCCAACTCGCCGCGTACCTCACCGACCTGATCGAGGACAAGCGATGCGCGGGGCCGGCCGACGACCTGCTCAGCGGCCTCATCCGCACGACCGCGGAGGACGGCGACCGGCTCTCGGCCCAGGAGCTGCGGGGCATGGCGTTCGTGCTGCTCGTCGCGGGACACGAGACGACGGTCAACCTCATCTCCGGCGGCGTCCACGCGTTGCTCACCCACCCTGACCAACTCGCCGCGCTGCGCGCCGACATGACACTCCTCGACGGCGCAGTCGAGGAGATGCTGCGCTACGAGGGGCCGGTGGAGAACGCGACGTTCCGGTACGCCGCCGAGCCCTTCGACATCGCCGGCACGACTGTCGGGCCGGGCGACGCGGTGATGATCGGTCTCACGGCCGCCGACCGCGACGAGGGCCGCTACCCGGCCCCCGACCGCTTCGACATCCGCCGCGACGCCCGCGGCCACGTCGCCTTCGGCCACGGCATCCACTACTGCCTCGGCGCCCCGCTGGCCCGCCTCGAAGCCCGCGTCGCGCTGCGCACGCTGCTGGACCGCTGCCCGGACCTGGCCCTTGCCGGGCCGCCGGGCGGATGGTTGTCGGGGATGCTGATGCGCGGGATGCGGCGGCTGCCGGTGAGCTGGTAAGCACGGTCCGACGCCGTCCTCAGGAGGTTCCACCGTGACCACGCCCGCCGACCCGGCTCTCACCTTCGCCCAGAAGGCGCTCGACAGCCAGCCCTTCAGCCGCCTGCTCGGTGCGCGGGTCACCGCGTTCGGCGACGGCAGGGCCACGCTTGAGCTGGACATCCGGGAGGACCTCCACCAGCAGAACGGGTACCTGCACGGCGGAGTCGTCTCGTACGCGGCCGACAACGCGCTCACCTTCGCCGCCGGCACGGCACTCGGCCCGGCCGTGCTCACGGCCGGGTTCTCCATCCAGTACATACGCCCGGCGACGGGCCGTACCCTCGTCGCCCGCGCCGAGGTCGTGCACGCCGGCCGGCGTCAGGCAGTGGTCCGCTGCGACCTGCTCACCGTCACCGAGGACGGCACCGAAACCCTGAGCGCGGTGGCGCAGGGCACGGTACTGCCCGCGCGGACGCCCTGACTCGGACCTCGGCCGGCCGTCAGTTCCGAATGCCTGTCAGTCCCGGCCGCCCGGGATCTCTCTGAGAGACACCAACCGGCGCTCGCGTCTGGACAGTTCGCACGCCTCGGCGATCCGCAGCGCGTGCAGTGCCTCGCGCCCGTCGCACGGGTTGGCCCGCTCGCCGCGCACCACCTCGACGAACGCGTGCAGCTCGGCCTCGTAAGCGGGCCCGAACCGCTCCAGGAACCCGGTCCACGGCTTGTCCGCCGCCGGTGGCCCGGCCGGTTCCGTGGAGGCGATCGGCGTACGGTCGTCGAGCCCGACGCCGATCTGGTCCAGCTCGCCGGCCAGCTCCATGCGTACGTCGTATCCGGCACCGTTCAGTCGGGTCGCCGTCGCCGTGGCGAGCGTCCCGTCGTCCAGGGTGAGCACGGCCGCGGCCGTGTCGATGTCGCCCGCCTCGCGGAACATCGCGGGCCCGGCGTCCGAACCCATCGCGTACACCTCGGTGATCTCGCGTCCCGTCACCCAGCGCAGTATGTCGAAGTCGTGCACCAGGCAGTCCCGGTACAGACCGCCGGAGAGCGGGAGATACGCGGCCGACGGCGGCGACTGGTCGGACGTCATCGCGCGCACGCTGTGCAGCCGTCCCAGCCGGCCGGAGCGCACCGCCTCGCGCGCCGCCGTGTAGCCGGAGTCGAAGCGCCGCTGGAAGCCCATCTGCAGGATCGTTCCGGCGGCCTCGACCTCGGCGATGGCCGTGAGCGTGCCCGGTAGATCCAGCGCTATGGGCTTCTCGCAGAACACCGGGAGCCCGGCCCGTGCTGCCCGACCGATCAGTTCGCCGTGGGCCGAGGTGGCCGCGGTGATGACCACGGCGTCCACGCCCCAGGTGAAGATCTCGTCCACGCTGGGCGCCGCCGTGGCGCCCAGGCGGTCCGCCAGTCGCCGAGCCCGTGCGGTGTCCGCGTCCGTCACGATGAGGGAGCCGCCGACCTCCCGGTGACGACTGAGAGCGGTCGCGTGAAATGTACCGATACGACCCGTTCCGATCAGTCCGATGCGCATGGGAACAAACTGAAGGCGGGCGGAGGACTTGTCAACCGTTTGTCCGGACAATCGAACTTCACAACTTCCCGTCATCATTCACCGGAGCTACGCTCGGGCCCGTGCCCAAACCAGATGTGGATCCGAAGGTGCCGCTTCAGCTCAGCGTCGACCGGAACAGCCCGGTGCCGCTCTACTTCCAGCTGTCCCAACAGCTCGAAGCGGCGATCGAGCACGGTGCCCTCACCCCCGGCAGCCTGCTGGGCAACGAGATCGAGCTGGCCGGACGCCTCGGCCTGTCCCGTCCCACGGTGCGCCAGGCCATCCAGTCGCTCGTCGACAAGGGCCTCCTCGTGCGCCGTAGAGGCGTCGGCACCCAGGTCGTGCACAGCCAGGTCAAGCGCCCGCTGGAACTCAGCAGCCTCTACGACGACCTGGAGGCGGCCGGCCAGCGACCCGCGACCCGGGTCCTCGTCAACACCCTCGTCCCGGCGTCCGCCGAGGTGGCGGCCGCCCTCGGAGTGGCCGAGGGCAGTGACGTACACCGGGTGGAGCGGCTGCGGCTGGCCCACGGCGAGCCGATGGCGTACCTCGGCAACCATCTGCCTCCCGGCCTCCTCGACCTGGACAGCGCACAACTGGAGGCCACCGGCCTGTACCGGCTGATGCGCGCCGCGGGCATCACCCTGCACAGTGCCCGCCAGTCCGTCGGCGCCCGCGCCGCCACGGCGGTGGAGGCCGAGCGCCTCGGCGAACCCGTGGGCGCCCCGCTGCTGACCATGCAGCGCACCACGTTCGACGACACCGGCCGCGCGGTCGAGTTCGGCTCCCACACGTACCGTGCCTCGCGCTACTCCTTCGAGTTCCAGCTGCTCGTACGCCCCTGAGGCCCGTACGAACTCGTGCGAACTCGTACGGTTCCGCAGGCGCCGGCGGTACCCGAGGTCCGGATGCCCGAGCACCGTGTCCGGTCCTCACATATGTGGCCGCCGCACGGGAGGCGGGCCCGGGCATTGTCTTGATCACCCACAACCCGCGTAACGCGTACCCCCGTAGGGGACCGTTTCGCGTTCCTCCGGAGTCCGCAGCGGGGCGAGAGGGGCTCCGCGATGCGCCCTCGCGCCGGCGTGAGGCAGAATCGGCGCGATGAGCACCTACCGCGACCTCGCACTGCCCCGAGCTCTCGGCTCCGCTCGAGCAGTGGGCGCCCCCATCGGTTCGGGGCGGCCCACCATCCTGCGGACCGTGGGAACCCGTGAGCGCCGTTCCCATCTCACGGCGCCCCGCGTCCCCACCGTCGGGATCGACATCGGCGGTACGAAGGTGATGGCGGGCGTCGTCGACGCGGACGGCAACATCCTGGAGAAGGTCCGCACGGAGACCCCCGACAAGTCCAAGAGCCCCAAGGTCGTCGAGGACACCATCGTCGAGCTGGTCCTGGACCTCTCCGACCGGCACGACGTGCACGCGGTCGGCATCGGTGCGGCCGGCTGGGTCGACGCCGACCGCAACCGCGTCCTGTTCGCGCCCCACCTGTCGTGGCGCAACGAGCCCCTCCGGGACCGCATCTCCGGCCGCCTCGCCGTCCCCGTCCTGGTGGACAACGACGCCAACACCGCGGCCTGGGCGGAGTGGCGCTTCGGCGCGGGCCGCGGCGAGGACCACCTGGTGATGATCACCCTGGGCACCGGCATCGGCGGCGCCATCCTGGAGGACGGCCAGGTCAAGCGCGGCAAGTTCGGTGTCGCGGGCGAGTTCGGCCATATGCAGGTCGTGCCCGGCGGCCACCGCTGCCCCTGCGGCAACCGCGGCTGCTGGGAGCAGTACAGCTCCGGCAACGCGCTGGTGCGCGAGGCCCGCGAGCTCGCCGCCGCCGACTCCCCGGTGGCGTACGGGATCATCGAGCACGTCAAGGGCGACATCGCCGAGATCACCGGCCCGATGATCACCGAGCTGGCCCGCGAGGGCGACGCGATGTGCATCGAACTCCTCCAGGACATCGGCCAGTGGCTCGGCGTGGGCATCGCGAACCTCGCGGCCGCGCTCGACCCCTCCTGCTTCGTCATCGGCGGTGGCGTCAGCGCGGCCGACGACCTGCTGATCGGCCCCGCGCGGGACGCCTTCCGCCGACACCTGACCGGCCGCGGCTACCGCCCCGAGGCCCGTATCGCCCGCGCCCAGCTCGGCCCCGAGGCCGGCATGGTCGGTGCCGCCGACCTCGCCCGGCTCGTCGCACGCCGCTTCAGGCGCGCCAACCGGCGCCGGGTGGAGCGCTACGAGCGGTACGAGCGCTACTTCGAGTCGCGCCGGTCGGAACAGGAGTCGCTGTGACGGCCTCGCTGCCACGCCAGGCCTCGCCCCCGGACGAGCCGTCGAGGCCGGCCGAGGACCGGGGCCACATGATCCGGCGGCGCGCCCTGACGCTGCTGATCATCGTGCTGCTCATCGGTGTCCCGGCCGGCTATCTGGTGATCTCCGCCAACCAGAGCCGCGACAGCGGCAAGGACAAGGAGGAGAAGTACTCGGCGACCGGCCTCACCCCGGGCTGGCCCTCGCGCGTCCAGCGGCGTCTGTACCGGATCCCGATCCCGCCGTACTCGGCCGAGGTCGCGTACTACGAGACGAACAACTGGAAGACCAGCCGTCTCTACGTCCAGTTCCTCACCAGCGACGAGGGCCTCGACAGGTTCCTCAAGAACATCGGCGCCGACAAGGCCACCGTGGAGAAGGACGACATCGCCATCAGCGCCCGCGACCAGAAGGTCGTCGGCTGGGAGTTCACCGGCGCCGGCCCCTGGGAGGGCATCGTCCACGCGAAGAAGAACCCGACGCCCTCGCAGACCATCGTGGTGAACCGGTCGAGGCCCGGCCACCCCATGGTGTACGTGGTCTCCAGAACGACGCCCTGACCGGCCCGGACGCCCGCCGGACCGGATTGTCAGACCCGGCCCGTACAGTCGAGGACGAGTGATCCGACCGGGCCGAGGAGGTGGCTGGACCCATGCGCGAGGGGAAGCGCTCCACGGTCGCCGACGTCCCGCCGACGAGGCCGGCCGGCAGGAGGACATCGAGCGCCGCGGGGGCGCGGGCCGGGACCGAGCCGCCGACCACGGTGGGGACGCGGACCGTGGCGCGGACACCGGCTGCGGCGCACACCTCGGCCACTGTCGACGAGGGAAGGTCCGCGACCATGGGCTGGGCGGCGCCGAAGTCCGCTGCTCCGGATGCCGCCGTGTCCGGTGTGTCCGGCCGCGGAGGCGACGGCGTGCCGGTACGGCTCGCCGCCGTCTTTCTGCCCGCCGGGCTGCCGCGTGACGGGCGGGTCGCCTTCTGGGATCCGGACGGCGGACCGCTGCCTGCCGGGGAGCAGACGGACCTCACCGTCGTACGGAGGCACGGCGCCGGAGTCCGAAGGGGATCGGCGCCTGCGGTGACGCTGCCCGTCGCCGAAGCCCTGCCGTTGCTCGCACGGGCACGGCGGGACCCCGCCGCGCATCCCGCCACCGCGTGCTGGGGTGCCGCCGCACTGCACGCACTGCGGCTCGTCGCGCGCGGTCGGCTGCTGCCCGGCCTGACACCCGACGGATTCGACGCATGGCGTGCCGGGCCCCTGGACCCGGACGACATCGCCCACCTGAGGGCGGTGGCGGCGGCTCTCCCGTTCGAGGGACACGCCGTACCGCTCCCCGGCCTCACCCCACTCCAGGTGCCCGCACCGGAAGCGCTGATGCGGGCCTTCCTGGACGCGGTCGCCGACACCCTGCCCCGCACTGCGGCGGCGCCGTACGCCGCCGGGAAACCCTTCGCGGCGAGCGGACCCCAGCGACTGCCGGGCGCCCAGGACTGGGCGGCGGAGGTCGCCGCGGGCATGGACGCGGGCGTCCGGATCTCGCTCCGCCTGGACCTGTCCGCGTACGACCTCTTCGACGACAGCGAGCAGGCCCGGCGGGCGGGCGCGGCCCTCGTCCAGGTGCACAGCCTCGCCGACCCCACCCTCGTCGTGGACGCCGCGGCCCTGTGGGCGGGCGCCGCCGACGCGGCGTTCGGGCCGCGCGCCCGCGTCGACGCGGCACTGGCCGTGCGCCGCGCGGCCCGCGTCTGGCCGCCCCTGGACCGGCTGTCCGCACAGGACGTGCCGGACGTACTGGCGCTGTCCGAGGACGAGTTGTCGGACCTGCTCGGCGTCGCGGCGACGCGCCTGGGCGCGGCCGGTGTCGCCGTCCACTGGCCCCGTGACCTCGCGCAGGACCTGAGCGCGGCGGCGGTGGTGCGCTCGGCACCCGGCTCCGCCACGGACGGCACCGGGTTCTTCGAGAGCGAGGAACTGCTCCAGTTCCGCTGGCAGTTGGCGCTCGGCGGCGATCCGCTCAGCGAGGCCGAGATGGACGCCCTGGCGGAGGCGCACCGACCTGTCGTCCGGCTGCGGGACCAGTGGGTGCTCGTCGACCCGGCCCTCGTCCGCAAGGCCCGCAAGCGCGAACTGGGCCTGCTCGACCCGGTCGACGCCCTCTCCGTGGCGCTCACCGGCAGCGCGGAGGTCGACGGCGAGACGGTCGAGGCGGTACCGGTCGGAGAGCTGGCCGCGCTGCGCGACCGGCTGACGGCGGGGCAGCGGCCCGCCGAGCCACCCGCCGGCCTGCAAGCGACCCTCCGCGACTACCAGCTCCGCGGCCTGGCCTGGCTCGACCTCATGACCTCGCTCGGCCTCGGCGGCTGCTTGGCCGACGACATGGGGCTGGGCAAGACCATCACCGTCATCGCCCTCCATCTGAAGCGGGCGCGCAGTGAGCCGACCCTCGTGGTCTGCCCCGCCTCGCTCCTCGGCAACTGGCAGCGGGAGATCGAGCGGTTCGCCCCCGGCGTGCCCGTGAGCCGCTACCACGGGCCGGGCCGTTCCCTGGAGGACGTGCACGGCGGCTTCGTCCTCACCACCTACGGGACGATGCGGTCGGCGGCACCACGACTGGCCCAGCAGAAGTGGGGCATGGTCGTCGCGGACGAGGCCCAGCACGTCAAGAACCCGTACTCGGCGACCGCCAAGGCCCTGCGGACGATCTCCACACCGGCCCGAGTCGCCCTGAGCGGAACGCCCGTGGAGAACAACCTTTCCGAGCTCTGGGCCCTGCTCGACTGGACGACTCCGGGACTGCTCGGCCCCCTGAAGTCCTTCCGCGCCCGGCACGCGCGCGCGGTGGAGAACGGCGAGGACGAGCAAGCCGTGGCCCGCCTCGCCCGGCTGATCCGCCCCTTCCTCCTCCGCCGCAAGAAGTCCGACCCGGGCATCGTCCCCGAGCTGCCGCCCAAGACGGAGACGGACCATCCCGTCCCCCTCACCCGCGAACAGGCCTCGCTGTACGAGGCCGTGGTCCGCGAGTCGATGCTGGCGATCGAGACGACCGAGGGCATCGCCCGGCGCGGAATGGTCCTCAAGCTGCTCACCTCGCTCAAGCAGATCTGCGACCATCCCGCGCTGTACCTGAAGGAGGACGCCGGGGGACCTGGCGGTGCCGGAGCACGCCCCAGCGGCGCGGGCACCGCACGCCTCGCAGCCCGCTCCGGCAAACTCGCCCTCCTCGACGAGCTGTTGGACACGCTGCTCGCCGAGGACGGCTCGGCGCTCGTCTTCACCCAGTACGTGGGCATGGCCCGGATGATCACGAGCCACCTCACGGCCCGAGCGGTCCCTGTCGAACTCCTCCACGGCGGAACGCCGGTGGCGGAACGCGAACACATGGTGGACCGCTTCCAGAGCGGAGCCACACCGGTCCTGGTCCTGTCCCTGAAGGCGGCCGGCACGGGCCTCAACCTCACCCGCGCCGGCCATGTCATCCACTTCGACCGCTGGTGGAACCCGGCCGTCGAGGAACAGGCCACCGACCGCGCCTACCGCATCGGCCAGACCCAGCCCGTTCAGGTCCACCGGCTCATCACCGAGGGCACCGTCGAGGACCGCATCGCCGAGATGCTCGCCTCCAAGCGAGCCCTGGCCGACGCCATCCTCGGCTCCGGCGAGACCTCCCTGACCGAACTCACCGACCGCGACCTGTCCGACCTGGTGTCGCTCCGGAGGGCCGAGTGATGTCTCCTACGGACCACCGGGATCAGCCGGACCAACGGGATGAGCCGGATCAGCGGGATCGGCCGGATCAGTTGGACCAGCCGGACACGGCCGCCGAGTCGGGGCTGAGGGGCGACTCGGACCCGGAGGCGTCTCCGGCGGATGACGCGCGCTCGGCCGCCGAGGCCCGGCCCGCCGACGTGGCTCGACGTGCCCTGTGGGCGGCACGGCGTGGTGAAGCGGGGGCGTCGGCCGACGGTTCGGTGGAGGGGGACGCCGCCGGGTCGACCGCACGACCGACGGCGCCCGGCGGGGGACAGGTCGCCGCCGAGCGGGCCGCCTTGCACCGACCCCGGCCGGGTGACGTGGCGCGGGAGGCCCTGCGTCGTGCGGCCGCTCGCCACGGCGGTGGCTCCGCCGTGCGGGTCGAGAACGTACCGGAGGAGCCGGACGCCGACGGCACCGAGAGCGTCGACCCGGTGCCCGAGTCGGTGCCTGAACCGGCGTCCGAACCGGCGTCCGAGTCATGGGCGGCCGTCCGACCCGACGCCGGCGCCGAGGCCCCGCGCCCCGGTGACGTGGCCCGTGAGGCGTTGCGTGCCGCGCGGGCCAAGGCCGAGCGAGAGCGAACCTCCCCCCGAACCGAGGGAGTTGGGAGCCGGAGCCGACCCGACGGCGCTGAGCCCACCGCCTCCGGGCGGCAGCCGAGCGACGCGAGCCGCCGTGCCGCGGCCCGCGTTCGGGAACTGGCCGACCAACTGGCTGACGCGTTCGAGCTGCCCGCCTCAGTTGAAGGGGAGCCCCGGTCGGCGCGGCCTGCCGAGGCTCCGGACGACCCGCCTTCGGCCCCGGCTGCCCCCGGAGCCCTTGCCGCCCCGTCCGCCGAGCGGCGGAACCCGGCCCGCGTAGCGCCGACGCCCCCTGACGACAGCGACTCGGCGGCGATTCGCGCCACCGCAGCTGCCTCCGGTGGCGACCCTCGGCCGGACACCGAGCCCGTGCCGTGGACCCGCACCACGACCGCATCCCACCCCGAAGACGCACAGCGCGGCGCCGCCGGACCCGTTTCCGGCATCGGCCCCACGGACCGGCCCGCCGCCCCCTTCCGCCGTACCGCGGCCCCCGACCGCCCCATGGCCTCCCCGGCCCGCGACGGTGAACTCCGGCGCACCTTCCCCGCACTGCCGGCGCGGCCGCAGGGCGCGGAGGGCTTCGCCGAGACGTGGTGGGGGAACGCCTGGGTGGCGGCGCTGGAGGAGATGGCGTTGGACGGGGCGCGGCTCGGGCGAGGGCGGGCGTACGCGGGGCAGGGGCACGTCGACGCCATCACCGTCACGCCCGGCCTGGTGCTCGCCTACGTGCACGGGAGCCGGCCGCGGCCGTACCGGGTCCAGATCCGGATGCGCACCCTTTCGGACAGCGACTGGGAGCGGTTCACCGAAGCCGCCGCCGAACGTCCGGGGCACATCGCGGCGTTGCTCGACAAGGACCTGCCCCACTCACTGGCCGACACCGGAGTGGACCTGCTCCCCGGTTCCGGTGATCTAGAACCGCACTGCAGCTGCCCCGACTTCGGTCACCCCTGCAAACACGCGGCCGCCCTCTGCTACCAGACGGCACGGCTCCTGGACCAAGACCCCTTCGTCCTGCTGCTGTTGCGCGGCCGGGGCGAACGCGAGCTGCTGGACGCGCTGTCCCGGCGGAACGCCGCGCTGGCCGCGCGCTCGGCCCGCGACGCCCGGGAACCGGCACTGCCCGGCGTACGGGCCCGTGACGCCCTCGCACCCCGCACACTGCCGCCGCTCCCGGCCCCGCTGCCCCCGCCGCCGCACCCCGAGCAGCCCCCGGTCTATCCGGCGTCACCCGGCGGCCCGGACCCGTTCGCGCTGGACCAGCTGGCCACCGACGCGGCCGCCCGCGCGCACGCCCTGCTCACGACGGGCCGTGACCCGGTCGCCGAGCTGACCCTGTGGCAGGACGCCGTCCGTCTCGCGGCCACCCGCCCCGGCTCCGGCCTCACCGCCACCACCCGCGCCCTGTACGCGTCCCTCGCCTCCGCCGCCGGCCGCACCCCGGCGGAGCTGGCCCGGGCGGTCGCCGCCTGGCGTCAGGGTGGGCTGGAAGGGCTCGCCGTCCTCGAAGAGCCGTGGGACCCGCCGGCGGGCCGTTTCGACCGGGCCCGCCCGCTCCTCCTGGCCGCCGACTTCCCCGCGTTCCGCCCCTGGCACAACCAGCTCACCCACCCCCGCGGCCACATCCAGCTCCGCCTGGGCCACGACGGCCTCTGGTACGCCTACGAGTCGGAACCGGGCCACGACGACTGGTGGCCCCGAGGCACCCCCGACCTCGACCCCGTAGGCGCCCTCACTGGCCTGGGCTCGCCGACCGACCTCTGAAGTGAGGGGGCAGCTCCTCCGGCATCCGCTCCAGCGAGAGGAGGTCCGTCTCTTTCCTCTCTATGTTTTCTATATTTCGGGACGGGCAGGTGCGAGCGTGAACCGGTTGCTGCTGCCCGGTTTCTTCCAACTGACGGCGTTGGCGTGGACGATGAATGCCTCGCTGGTGTCGTCCTGGCCCTCAACGCATATCAAGCGGCGGCTTCCCCTGACCGCACCTCGGTCGATCTGGGTGAAGTCAGGGAAGGAACGCAGTACGGGGGTGATGTAGCGGGTGCCGAAGATGTCGAAGACCTCGTATTTATCGGTCGTGTTGCGCTTTTGGTAGGCCAGGCGGAGATAGCGTGCTCCGGCACCTTGGACGATCAAGCGGTAGGCCGGGTGGTCTTGAACGGTGCCGAGGGTGGCGTTCTGGACGTTGCCTTTGTTGCCGGTCATGCCGAACAGGGTCAGGCCGTCGATCAGGGGGGCGATGGGCTGGGTGCACCAGGAGTCGGCGTCGGTGTACATACCGCCGAACTGGGCGAGGAGTTCGAGGCGCAGAAGGTCGGCCCGTATGGCAAGCGGCTGGTCGGCCAGGGCGTTGTAGACCCACTGGTTGTGCAGTACGGGGAGGTTCTTGTCGGTCCAGAGCTGGACCTGGTAGTCCGGGTTGTGCTCTTTCCAGGTCTGGAAGTTGTCCCGGTAGGGGAAGGCCTTCTTGCCGATCCATATGACGTGGATCAGTTTGCGCATACCTGCCTGCGTGGTGTCCGCCGATGTGGCGGTGGCGGCAGCGGCAGCGGCGGTCGATGTGCGAAATCTGTTGCGGATCACGGCGCCTCCCAGCGGACCATGGTGGTGAGGAAGTCGGCCGCCTGCGGGGCAGCGGCGATCGGGTGGGCGGGCCCCATCGGGCAGCGGAACACCGGCTCGTCGGGGTGGCCGAGCACCGCGACGGCCTCGACGTCGTGCTGCCGGGCAAGGCTGTACGTCGTCCGGATCCCCCTCCCAATTCCGCAATCGGCGTGTAACATAAAAGAAACCTGCATGCGTCCCCGTATCTCCGTCTAATCCAGCTAACTGCGGGCTAGACCGGAGAGTTGGTGGAATGGTTGGGCTTGCTTACCAACTTGTTCCCCAAGAGTTGGGCTATCGGTAACCAATTTCGGGAACGTTTTACCGCTGACGCGCATCGGGGCTCGCCTCACCCATTCCCGGGGCAGCGGTGTGTGCCCGTCACTCGGCACACGTGTTGGCGTGCAGAGCTCGGGTCTCCGAGGGAAACCGGGACGGAGCGGAGCGGAGCTACAGCTCCCGCTCGGCCACGATCTCGCCGTCGACCACCTCGCCGGTGACGCGGAAGCCGAGCCGCGTGTAGAAGGGTTCCGGCCCGCCGTCGCCCGGCACCCAGGACACCCACAGTCGGCGTTCGCCGCGACGCCGGGCCTCGGCGCACACCGCTGCCACCGCGAAGCTGCCGTACCCCCGCTTCTGCCGGTCCGCGGCGATGTTGAGCCGCCACAAATAGCTCCGGTAGGGCTCCACCGCGTGCGCAGGGTCGAAGCCGGCCATGACGAACCCGACCATCTGCTCCCCGTCACAGATCACCCGCGGCCAGGCGATCTCCCCGTACGCATACGCCTCGGCGAGGGAGATGACGACCGGGTCGACGAAGCGTTCCTGGTCGGGCCGTACGCGCAGCCGGCGTGCCGCATCGACGTTCTCCGGTGTGACCTTTGCCAGATACAGGGACGAACTCACAGTTCGGCGCTCCTCGGATGACTGGTCGTCATCCACTCCTACCATCAGGCCGCCGAAGGGTCACCGTCAGGTCGTAGGCGATCGCGCCGCCTGAAACCGACACGACCGACTTCTGTGCTGCCCATGGGGTTGTCCTGCGGCGGTCCGTGCCGTCGGTTACGAATGGAGTTGTATGCGACCCGTGAGTGCGGGCGCAGCTTGATGACTTGGATGGTGAGACCCACGTGAGTGATCAGCCGGTTTTTGTTCTGGGAGAGGGTCTGCAGGCTCTGGAGCCGGCCGGGTTCGAGACCGAGGCGGAGTTCCAGGAACTGCTCGCCCGGCACCCGAGAGTGCTGGACTTCGGGTCGCTCTCCGATGGGCGGCCGCTGCGATTGACACTGGTGGCGCGGGAGATGGGGGTGGCGTCAGGAGCCGAGAGCGGGCCGTCGTACTGGCTGGACCATCTCTTCGTCGACGCCGACGCGGTGCCGACACTCGTGGAGGTGAAGCGGGCCACCGACACCCGTATCCGCCGCGAGGTGGTGGGGCAGATGCTCGACTATGCGGCGAACGGCGCCCGTTACTGGCCCGCCGCCCTGCTGCAGCGTTCCTTCGAGGAGACGTGCGCGGCGGATGGCCGCCCGCTGGAGGAGGCATACGCGGAGCTCCTGGGTGAACGCGCGCCCGAGGACTTCTGGAGCATGGTCGAAGAACGGCTGGCGGTCGGGCAGATGCGCCTCCTCTTCGTCGCCGATCGCATCCCCCTCGAACTGCGGGCCATCGTGGAGTTCCTGAACGGGCAGATGCGGCAGACCGACGTGTACGCGGTCGAGTTGAGCCAGTACCGCGGGGAGGGGCAGCTGCGGGTGCTGGTGCCGCGCGTGCACGGCGAAGTCGCGACCGCGGCCAAGTCCTCCTCCGCCCGCCGCTCATCCAAGCCGGCGACGACACGGGCCGAGATGGACGCGGCGCTGCAGGAACGGTTCGATGAGCAGGCGTGCCGGGCCATCGGGAAGCTGCTGGACCATGCCGCGGCACGCGGACGCCTCCAGGGTGGTACCGGCAACTACCCGAGCATGAGCCTTCACTACAGCGTCGACGCCGGCGAGCGGCCGCTGCCGGTCGGCACGGTCTCCCTGTACAACGAGGGCCGAAACTGTCTGGCCTTCAATGTCGGGTCGATCTCGCGGCGTATCGGTGTGGACGCGACGGCCGCATTCGCCGAGCTGCTCCCCGACGTCGGCGGTCTGGGGAAAATGCTGGAGGAGGAGAAGGCGAAAGGGTTCACCGGCTGGAAAGAGATCTCCCTTGAGGACGTTCTCGCCCGTCCCGGCGCATTGGACACCATCCTGGCCGCCATCGAACAATTCGTCACCCGTCCCTGACGGTTGACGACCCAAGTGCCAAGTGCCAAGTGCCGCGTGTTGAGGATGCGGGCAGCGGGCCTCCACGACCCTCGACCGCAGCAGGAACGATTCGAACGTCATCGAATTGATTGGTGGATGGCGACGACCGGGCGATTCTCTTTCTGCGACCCGGCCGCTCGGTTTGAATGTCCGGCGGCTGCTCGGCAACCCGGAAACCCGAGGGGGAAACGGTAATGGCACCACTGCGACGCTCCGTTGGGAAGCGCCGTCTTGTCTGCGCTGCCACTGCCGTGGCAGGTGCTGCCCTGGCCGTACCAGCGGTTGTGCACGCGGTCTCCGATTCCCCCTCGCGTGCACCCGCGGGCCCGTCACGGCAACAGTCGCGCGAACCCACCCCACGGGAAAAGAACATCCTGCACACGGCAGGACAGATCCTGCTCCGTGACTGTATGGAAAGGCGCGGTTTCGAGTACAGGCCGGTGAAGGAAAACCCGATCCCCGAAGCCCGGGAATTCCCGTACGTCATCAATGACATGACGTGGGCTCAGAAGCACGGCTACGGAACGGACATGCAGCGCGCCCTCGCCAAGCTGCGGAAAACCGATCCGAACCAACGCTACTTCCGCGGTTTGCCTGCCAATCGGAGAGAAGCCGCGCTCGATGCGGCAAACGGTTCAAAGCCCCTGAACGTGACCGCGAAGACTCCGGACGGCATGTTGTTCCAACGCAGCCCTGAAGGCTGTCAATCGGAGGCCGACCGGAAGCTCTATGGAGACCTCCGGAAGTGGTTCCAGGCCAAGGTCACAGTTGACACGCTGGCGGAGATCAAACGTACCCGCGTACTCGGGGACCCCAGGTTCGCCGAAGCCGTAAAACCGTGGGCTGCCTGTATGCGTGCCGCCGGCCACCCCTACGCCGGCCCGGCCCAATTGCGGGCGAAACTACCCCCGCCGAACGATCCCCTGCCTCGAAAGGAGGAAATCCGGCTCGCCGTCGCTGAAGCGCGCTGCGCGATGAGTTCGGGCCTGGCCAGGACGTCGAGTGAATTGGACGAGTACTACGCCGAGAAGCTCGAGAAGCAGTACCGGTCCGACGTCGAAACCCGACGTCAACTGCAAGTGAGTGCCCTGCCTCGCGCTCACTCGATCACCAGAACAGATTCGTCAACGTGAGAATCCACAACGAGGGGAAAACATGAGCAAGATACGCAATCTCGTGATCGGCACAGCGCTCGCCGCACTGGCTGTGGGAGCCACGCCTCTCACCGCACAGGCAGCGGACACCTCTCCTTCGTCCCCGCCCAGCGCCGCCGCTACAGGACTCCTTCACGTCTACTACGAAACCGAGTACAGCGGTTGGTGCGACGACTGGTCGGGTGAGGCCCCGGACTGGGGCAGTTGCCGCAACAAGGTCAGCTCACTGCACAACAACGGCTACCCCGGCAACCTTGACGACATCTGGGTCTACTGGGGGCTCAACTACACGGGCGCACGCAGAGGTGTCTATCAGGGAGTGGGGCTCACCGATCTCCGCTTCTACCACTTCGACGCCAATACAGGACCCGGCTCGGGAGAGTCCCTCAACAACAACATCTCGTCCCACAGGTGGACCAACCTCCCCTAGCGAGCCGGTTTCGAGATACGTGGTCGACTCGTGAGTCGCCCAACTCGGGCCGGTCTCCCAGCAAGATGCCGGGCAAACCGGGAGAGGCCGGCACGGAGGTGCTTCAGCCGGCGTCGAGGAGCCGCAGGCCGAGCGGCGTAGCGGTGTGGACGAGGTACTTCCCGGTGCGGCGGCTGCTGATCAGACCGCTGTCGCGCAGGACCGCGATCTGGTAGGAGGTGCTCGACTGTGTGACACCCACGGCATGGGCGACGTCCGAGGATGTGCGGCCGTCCCTGAGGGCGATGTCGGACAGGATGGCGGCGCGTGTGCGCCCGAGCAGGCGAGCTGCTCCCGTTCCCCACGTCTGGGCAAGGTCCCAGGGCTGCTTGGCCACGGGATAGACCAGGACGGGCGGGAGTTCGGGGTCGGCCGGGGCGGTCGCGCGCCGCCAGCAGAAGAAGGACGGGACGAGCAGAAGCCCGCGACCGTTCAGTGACACATCACGGTTGACCGGGTAGTCCACTTCGAGGACGGGGTCCCGCCATCGGGCGAGGGGGGCCAGGCTGTCGAAGAGTTCCTGGACGCCGCCGTCGAGCAGGGCCCTGGTGCGCACCTCGACATCCGCTCCCACCAGAGCGCGCATGCGCGGCCAGTGCGGCCGTAGCGCTGCCTCGAAGTACGTTTCCAGGGCCTTGGCGACTCTGGCCGGGGCGGCGTCGTCCGGGCGTGGTGCTGAACCCGGCCGCCCACTCCTGCCCTGAGCCGTGTTCAGCCGGGCCAGCTGGCGTACGACTTCATGCCGCGGTGTGCTGCGGATCGTATCGAGCGCCGCGGGCAGTCCCTCGCTGGCGGTGGGAGTCAGGAAATCGGGGATGTAACCGGCGCTGGGTACCAGTCCGCGCAGGGGAGCCAGGGCCGCGCGCAGTCTCTCGTCACGGTGCAGCCGGTTACGCGTCGCGTTCCGCCACGTACCGAACGCCGACCGCCCCTCGTCTGTCTTCAATCGGCAGAGACTGCAGATGATTTCCCAGGTGGGGTCCGGGTCTCGCAGAATCCGGATCTTCTTGAGGTCGTCGGAAGTGAAATGCAGGCGGAGCAAGGTGCCTCTTCCACGATTCGCAACATAGGGTGTCCACCCCCGGCTCGACGGTTCCGTCGAGCGCGCGGTCGTTTGTCTATGGCGTGTCTATGGCGTCGCTGTGAACGAGTAGGCGCTCACTGCCACATGCGCAGCGCAGTCCATCGCGTGTATGGCCGGAGGTACGCCCCGTGCTCCGCCGGTGCCGCATTGGACGCGGGCTTCTCCACCACTTCAGGCATGTGGGTACGGCGCATGGAAATTCCCCCTCGTTTTTCGCAGCAGGTCGGACTGCGAAGCGGCGCTGGTCTTGCCCAGTCCATGCTGACCCAGGATGGTGCGACCGCGCCAGGGGGCATCGGAGAGTAGAAGTCGAGGGTCCGATTGAGCGAACGCCACCGTGACGTTCGCAGGTCACGGGTGCCGGCGTGGGCGGACGGTGGCGTACTCGGGCCGGTCGGGAACGAGATCGCCGGCCGAACCGGATGGACCGGGCGGATCACCGTCGGCGCGGCACATCGGATCCGCCGGCTGCCCAGAACGCGGCGCGAGCCGTGCTGAGTGGGCGGGCCCGCGCCCGGACCAAAGCGGGCGACGGACCGGTGCAGAGATGCGCGGCGCCATCGGGAGCGGACTGCGGGTCTCGCGCTCGGTGCGCCGCACATCGCGCAGACCGTCCGATGCGGTGTGGGACGGGCCAGAACGGGCCCGTCCGTCCTTGAGCGGACCTCACCACGCCGGGGGCGGAGTTGCGGGGGAGTCACCCCGCTGAGCGGGGTGGTCGCCGTGGTCCGGGCTCGGTGTCCGGTGGGCGTCGTACCGTGCGGACCGCGCGGTCCGTAGGCCCTCGCCGTAGGTGACCGGAACGGCGCCGAACTCGCGCAGCCTCTCGTCGTTGCGCCCGCTCGCGGTGCTGATCACCTTGGCGCCCCGGGCCACGGCCAGCTGTACGGCGAAGGTGCCCACGCCACCGGCTGCGGCGTGGATCAGCACCGTCTCGCCCTCGGTGACCTGGAGCCGGTCCAGAGCGGTCAGGGCGGTGCCGCCCGCGCTGGCGAGACTGCCCGCCACCTCCCACGAGACCGTGGCGGGCTTGGCGACCAGAGCCTTGGTATCGGCCAGCGTGAACTGGGCGTAGGACGATCGCAGGACACCCAAATAGATGATGCATCATCCATATGTCTTGATGTGCGAGTGCGAGCTGCACCTCGCGCATTCCGGCGCGGCGGGAGCCGCAAGCAGCAACGCGCCGGGGTGGATGATGCATCAACTGTAGGATTACATGTGCAGTCATGTAAACCGCAAGGAGCCCCATGACGCAGTTCGGCATCTTCGGTGTCGGTGACATCTCACCGGACCCGACCACCGGCTACACCCAGAGCGAGGCCGAGCGGATCACCGACCTGATCGACGACGCCCTGCTCACCCAGGCCGGGGTGTCCCGGCCCGTCGCCCGCCTGGAGCAGCGCGGCCTCGTCGAACGCCGGCCCGATCCCGACGACGCCCGCGCCTACCGCCTCTTCCTTGCCGCCGACGGCCATGAGGTCCAGTGGCGCCTCGGCCGCACACACGCCCGGCATGTCACGGCCGCGATGACCCGCGCCCTGGCGCCCGAGCAACTTCACACGCTGCGCGAGCTCATGCGAGCGCTGGTCGCCGCGACCCCGGCCACCCAACCGCCACCGCCGCCCACCCCCCGAAAGCACCCGTGAAGAACCCCGTGAGGAACATGGCATGAGCGATCTGACACCCCATGCGAGGCCGGTGACGATAGCCGTCGTCAACGCCGGCGTCAGCGAGCCGTCCTCGACCCGCCTGCTCGCCGACCGCGTCACCCAGAAGACCCTCGACACCCTCCAGGCGTCAGGCACGACGGCGACCGTGCGCTCGATCGAGCTGGCTCCTCTCGCCACGGACATCGCGTTGGGCATCGTCTCCGGCATGCCCAACACCAAGGTGCGGTCGGCCATGGAACTGCTCGCCTCCGCCGACGCGGTCATCGCCGCCACCCCGGTCTACAAGGCGGGGATCAGCGGTCTGTTCAAGTCGTTCGCCGAACTGATCGACAACGATCTGCTGATCGCCAGACCGGTCGTCCTCGCCGCGACGGGCGCCAGCGCACGACACGCCATGGTCGTCGACGAGCAACTCCGGCCGCTGTTCGCGTTCCTGCGAGCGCTGCCGATACCCACTTCCCTCTACGCCGCCCCCGAGGACTGGGGATCCACCGACCTCGGCAAGCGCATCGCCCGCGCCGCGCAGGAGCTCTCCGTCATGCTGCGCAGCGGAGTCGGCCGGCAGATCGCCGACAGCAACTGGAACGGCTACCAGCACCAGTTCGGCGGCAACGCCACCCGGGCCCAACGGTCCCTGGACGACGTCGACTTCAGCACCGACCTGATGCGGCTCGCCACCGGCGGAAGCGCCCGCCCGCAAGGCGGTGACCAGGCGGATGCACGCTGACGCAACCGTTTCGGCACCCGGGCGAACGGCATCCGAGCGAGCCGGTCGGCGCGCGACAGTGGTGGTCGTCGGCGGCGGGCAGTCGGGCCTCTCGGCCGGCTACCACCTCAAGCGGCGCGGCTTCACCAGCGCCCTGACCGGCCCGGACGCCCCCGCCGGTGACCGGACCTTCGTCGTGCTCGACGCCGAACCGGCGGCCGGCGGGGCGTGGCGGCACCGCTGGGAATCGCTGCGGATGAACACCGTGAACGGCATCTTCGACCTGCCCGACTTCCCGCAACCGCCCGTCGACCCCGACGAGCCCAGTCGCATCGCGGTGCCGCGCTACTTCACCGCCTTCGAGCAGGCGAGCGACCTGCCGATGCTGCGTCCGGTGACCGTCACCGCCGTGCGGCGGGTGGACGACCGGCCCGACGGAGAGCTGACGGTCGAGTCCAGCGCCGGAACCTGGACCACCCGGGCGGTCATCAACGCCACCGGCACCTGGACCAACCCCGTCCGCCCCCACTACCCGGGGCAGGAGAGCTTCACCGGCATCCAGGTGCACACCCGCGACTACGTCTCGGCCGAACAGTTCGCCGGCCTCCGGGTCGCCGTCGTCGGCGGTGGCATCTCGGCGCTCCAGCAACTGGAGGAGATCTCCCGGGTGGCCACCACGTTCTGGTACACGCGCCGCGAACCCGTCTTCCGCGAGGACGAGTTCAATGCCGAGGCAGGCCGCGAGACCATCGCCAAGGTCGCCGCCGACGTCGAAGCGGGCAGGCCCACCGGCAGCGTCGTCTCGTACACCGGCCTGGGCTGGACTCCGTACGCGTTGGCGGCGAAGGAGCGCGGAGCACTGCGGCGTCGTCCCGTGTTCACCGCCGTCGAACCCGGCGGCGTCCGGGAGGCGGACGGTTCCTTCACGCCGGTGGACGCGATCCTGTGGGCCACTGGCTTCAAGGCCGCCCTGGCCCACCTCGATCCGCTGGGGCTGCGCAACGAGCTCGGCGGGATCACGATGCACGGCACCCAGGTGGCCGGCGAACCACGTGTGCACCTGGTGGGCTTCGGACCGTCCCAGTCCACCGTCGGTTCCAACCGCGCCGGCCGTCAGGCGGTCAACAGCCTGCTGCGGCAGTGGAACGCCACGGCGAGCGGTACGCCGAAAGACCCGGGTTCCGTGGCACCCGCATACGCCGCGGACGGCAGGTCCAGCGAAGAAGCAGGGGTCAGCTCATGAAGTTCCAAAGGCCGCCCCGCCGTCCATGGCCGAACCGTCGCCGACGCCGCCGATCAAGTCGCGGGGTCCGTGATGTGAGGGAGCGCGGTCCCTCAGCTGACTGGAGGGAAACGACTGACCCCGGATACTTGCTGAAGGCCCCGCCGACGCCGGGACGGCGAATAATTTGGTGTGCCGGGTCGACGGAACCGGGTAGCGTCTTGGTCATGTTCTTCCAGACGCCGATTTACGAGTGAGAGCGTGATGGGCACCTGCTGATGTCCTTCGACGTCGCCGCGCCCGTCCCCCACTGATGAATCCGTAGGTCACTTCACATCATTTCGGGAGAACCCGTGAGCAAGAACATCAACAACCCTGTGGGCATGGGCGGCGGCCAGCGCAAGAAGCTGTCCCGTGCCGAACGGCAGAACAACGGCCCGCACCGCAACCTCGACCGCCAGGGTGCCGCCGACCAGAAGGCGGAGCTGGTGCGCAAGATGCGCGAGAAGGTAGGAGCAGCTGAGGGCGCCGAGCAGGCGAGCGACGACACCGCCCAGAGCTGACGCACCGCCGCCGCAGGGCGGCACCGCATGGGGCAGGGCCCGGACCGCGACGCGCGGTCCGGGCCCTGCTGCCCTACCGGGCGCGGCCGGTCCCGCACAGCTCTCGGCCGAGCACACTCGTGTCTCAGCCGACCACCCGGGGCAGCCGGGGATTTCAGCAGCCCCGCCGGGGAAGCAGACGGCCGCGAGGTACCTCCTGCCGTCCCGCCGTACGACGAGATCCTTCTTCCCGTCCGGACCGCCCAGAGGGCCCCGGCGCGATGTCGGTACAGCCGCTGATACGGGACCTGTTCGGCACGCCGGACGTCGCCCGGTTGGGTATTGCCTCGTAGTCCTGGTCGTTACTCGCCCGGCCGCCTTCAAGCCGAACAGGGAGCCGACACAAGCAACCCTGACGTTTCGACCCGTCCGTGCTGTTGACACCCCGAATCATCACATGGAAATTGCGCGGTTCAGGCGGACAAGGTATTCCGCGTCTGGTTGCACGCCGGCCCCGAAGCGTTCCTGGACCACGGCGAGCCCGAGGTCGCGCCGCTTCGGTGATCGCGCCGCGTCGGCCGTCGCCAGTGCGTCCGGCAGCTCCTGACGGGTGAGATCCGTGCAGTAGGCGGGTGTGCCGGGCTGTTGCCGCCACGATTCCGCGAGCGGGCCTGCGTCAAAGGCGTCGAACCCGGTGTCCTCGACGAGTGCCAGTGCCAGGTCGCGCTCTCGCGGACTGTCGGCCGCGACGGGGAGCGAGATGCGGTCCGCACTGCCCGCCGGCTTGTTCCTGTGCGCGAACGACTCGGCTCCGATCGAGTTCCACGCCTTGACGATGGGCCGGCCCAACTGCTTGGCAGCCCACACGCTCTCGGCTTGGCCGGCCTCGATCGCCGCGATTCCGCTGTCCCGATGCGGGAAGTAGTTCGACGTGTCGATGACCACCGTGTCAGCCGGCACCTTGGCGATCAGTGGTGCGACCTGCGGAATGCGGGCGAAGGGAATGGAGAGGATCACGGCGTCGACGTGCGCTACGGCTTCCGCCGCGGTCACCGCGCGTCCGCCCGAGGACAGCACGTCCGCCTCGATCGTCTCCGGGCCGCGCGAATTGGCCGCCTTCACCTCGTGCCCGGCCGCGCTCAACCGCCTGGTCAGCGTCTTGCCGATGTTCCCGGTGCCGAGAATGCCGATCTTCATGGTGAAACTCCTTGTCCGGAACGGAACCCCGGTGTCGGTGACCGGGGTTCCGGGGCTTGGTCCCTGCGGCGCGACCGGGGCTGCGGCGGACCGCGGACGCGGCGGTGTGGGTGGGTGATGGCGGCCTTGCCGAAGTGAGCGCCGTTCTTTGTGTTCGTCGTGGGTGGTCGTGGCGTGTCGGTGCTGTCGCTGTCGTGCCGTTGGGTGCACGGGAGTCGTGTGGGGTGGTTCAGCGGTGGGCGGCGCGGTTCATCTCGACGACGTCGTCGACGGTGGGGTTGGCGCCGAGGGCGGCGATGCGGTGCGGGAGGCTGTCGCGGATGGCCGCGTCCTTGGCGCGGTCGGCCGCGGCCAGGGCCGCCGGCAGCTCGTCCAGGGTCAGTTCGGTGCAGTAGGCGGGGCTGTTGGGCTGTTGGCGCCAGGAGTCGGCCAGCGGGCCGGCGTCGTAGGGGTCGAAGCCGGTGTCGTCCACGAGCTGCATGGCCACGCGCCGCGCCTCCTGGGTGTCGCCGGCGACGGGGATGGCGAGGCGGCCGGGCGTTCCGGCCGGAACACCCCGGGTCCGCTGGGTCTCTGCCAGGGCGGCGTTCCACGCCTTGACCACGGAGCGCCCCAGCTGCCCGGCGGTGTACACGCTCTCCACCTGGCCGTTGTCGACCGCCTCGATCGGCTCGCTGAGCATGCCGGGGTAGTAGTTGGAGGTGTCGATGACCACGGTCTCGGCGGGCACCGACGCGAACAGGTCGGCCAGCTGGCCCGCCACGCCGAACGGGATCGACAGGATGATGACGTCCCGGTCCTGGACGGCGGCGGCGAGGTCCGCCGTGCGGGCCCCGGCCTCCAGTACCTCGGCCCGGACGGCCTGGCGGCCGCGGGCGTCGGTCACCTGGACGTCGTGCCCGGCCGTGCGGAGCTTGGCGGCGAGGTTCCCGCCGATGGCACCGGCGCCTATGACAGTAATTTTCATGATTTATCCCTTGAGAGGATGAGCCGCCCCTGAGGGCAGCACGATGTGATGGCTGTGCGGTGGTGCCGCCTGGCGTTGCGGGGGCGGGGCGGGGCGCCTGGCGGTCTACGCCTGGGTGTCCTGCTGGCGGTAGCCGCTCGCGATGAGCGTGCGGAGCCGGTCGAGCGACTCCTCCTCGGTGCCGGTGCCTTTGATCCAGGCGACGGAGCAGGCCGCGAGGAACAGGTCGTGCCCCCGCACCGAGGCACGCACGTGCCCCGCGAGCTGCGCGGTTCGCACGTACTGATCGGTGGCGGAGATGAGGATGCCGCAGGGAATGGTGAGTGGGTTGTCCGGCTCCTGCGCCCGGGCCGCGGCCATCAGCGGGTCGGGCAGTCCGCTGAAGGCGCTGAAGTACTCCTCCATCGCCCGCAGCCACTGCTCAAGCGCCTCGGCCGGGTCGCCGAGCTGCTCGATGTCCGCCTGACGGGCCACCAGCTCCTCGGAGCGCGTCTGCAGCACGGCCGCCAGCAGCGCCTCCCGGGTGGGGAAGTGCCGGTACAGGGTGCCGGGCCCCACCCCCGCCTCCTTGGCCACCGCCTCCAGGGAGGTGCCCACCCCGTGCTGGAGGAAGTGGCGCTGTGCGGTCTCCAGGAGGGCGGCGCGGTTGCGCTGGACGTCCGCGCGCGGTTTGCGTCCGCGCTGTTCGACGGCGCTCATGCGCGCTCCTGCCTGCCGTGATGGTGCGGCCGCATCAAAACGGATGCTGCCTCCGTACACGGTCGAGATTAAAACGGAGGCGGCATCCGGTCAAATCGGCGGCCCGACCACCCACGCAGCCCGGACAGCACAGCGCGCCGACCTGTCCGGCCGCAGAACACAGGG
Source organism: Streptomyces sp. NPDC050704 (assembly GCF_040654355.1). Taxonomy (NCBI): domain Bacteria; kingdom Bacillati; phylum Actinomycetota; class Actinomycetes; order Kitasatosporales; family Streptomycetaceae; genus Streptomyces; species Streptomyces sp. NPDC050704. The sequence continues at coordinate 29,103 of NZ_JBFAHW010000099.1, forward strand.
CAAAAGCCGTACGGGCTGCACCATTCCAGAGTGCCCGGGTCCGGCCCCTCCCGCGCCGAGCCCGGCCCGGCCCGGCCCGGTCCGCGGTCCAGGACGTCAGGAGGTGAGCTGCTGGTGTCCGATGACGGAGAGCAGTTCGAGTTTGCTGTGGCTCTCCGTGCCGGGGCGGGTGGTCAGTACCACCAGGGTCTGGGCTCGGTTCTCGGTGTACAGCAGCTGGGCGTCGACGTCGATGCGGCCGAGTTCGGGATGGAGGACGGTCTTGCAGTCGCCGTACCGGGCGACCTCCTGAAGTTCCCACATGCGGACGAACTCGGGGCTGTGTTCCTGGAGTTCGGCGAGGATCCGGGCGGCTCGGGGGGTGTCGCTGCCGGCGGTCAGCGCTGCCCGCAGGCGGGCCGCCTGAGTGCGGCCGTGGCGTTCGTGACTCTCCTCGGGATACACCAGACGTTCGGCCGGGTCCATGAACCAGCGGTAGTAGCCGCTACTGGCCAGACCGGTGTGGCGCATCTGGTCGCCGAGCAGCGCGACGGCCAGCGGGTTCATCGCCAGCGTGTCGACCAGGTCGGTCGTCACCAGGGCCGGGGAGTCGTCCAGGCGGTCCAGGACCCGCAGCAGCGTCGGGCTGACGTGTTCGGAGCGCTGGAAGCGGGCCGGGGCGTTGTGGCCGATGAGCACGAAGAGGTGGTCGCGTTCGTCCAGGGTCAGCCGCAGTGCCCGGGCGAGCGCCGCGGTGATCTGGACGGAGGGCTGCGGAGCACGCTGCTGCTCCAGCCGGGCGTAGTAGTCCGTGGACATCCCGGCGAGCTGCGCGACCTCCTCGCGGCGCAGCCCCTGCGTACGCCGGCGCGCCCCCTCGACCAGTCCCACATCGCGGGGGCGCAGCGTCTCACGCCGGTGGCGCAGGAATACCGCCAGTTTCTTCTTGTCCATGCCTCCATCCTCGCCTCATCCCGCCCGGCTATCCAGAGACCACCGATCCATGGATATGTGATCCTCTCCCGCCCCCGCCGATACACCCCCATAGTCGAGACCGCCGGGCGCGCCCGGCCCCTGCGGCGAAGGAGAGTGTCGCCGAGGCCAACGGCGCCTACGACCAGGTGCTGGCCATGCTGAGCGGCGCCAAGGCCTGATCCAGCAACGCACAAAATGGAGAGCCGAACGTGAAACCCACGAATGAAGACACCGTCGAAATCAGTAGGGCCCTGGCGCTGTGGGCGCACATCATGGACGACCACGAACTGGACCGTCTCGGCGAATGCCTCACCGAAGACGCGGTGTGGGACGGCAGCGTCTTCGGCGGCGACCCGGTCGTCGGGCTGGACGCGATCGCGACCTTCATGAACGCCCCCGGACACGCGAAAGCCCACCACACGACGAACATCGTCGTGTCGGAAGGCCCGGGCGACGAGGTGCGGGCCCGATCCAAAGGTCTGAGCCTGCTGGACGGCGGCGGTGTCGCCAGCGTCGTCTACGCCGACGACCTGCGCCGCACCGATGACGGCTGGCGCATTTCCCGGCGGGTAATCCATCTCACGTGGCCACATCGCTTCTAGGAGGCCGCTGCTATCGCCGTTTCCGGGGCTGGACTTGAGGCCGTCGGCGGGGCGAGCGCCTCGCCGGGATACTCCCGGGCCACCGACAAGTCCAAGGCAGGACAGCACTGTCGATCGGAGTGCGGGTCAGGAGGCCGCGAGAGCATCCCGGCACCAGCATCCTGGCGCGTCCATCGCTGTGAGGGTCAAGAAGCCCGGGAGGACTGGCACTTCACATACTCACAATCCGAGTGGAAGACCGTGCCTGCCAACGCATCAGCCCGACCCGCGAGACCCACGCGGCGTACGGCACACTCTGGTTGCCGTGCTCGCGCTGACCGCGTGTGCGGTTCTGGCGGGCGCGACCTCTGTGCTGGCGGTCAGCGAGTGGATCACCGACGCCCGCCGCACATCCTTCAACGCCTCGGCGTACGCCTTCACAGCAGCAGGTGGTCGAGGCAGAGGTTCAGGCCGGCCTCCAGATGTTCCGCGGAGCCGGTGGAGAGCAGGACGGTGACGCCGCCTTGGACCGTGGCGATCACGGCCGCGGCCGTGCGGTCGGCGTCGAGGGCCGGGTCGGCCTCGCCGGTCGCTTGCGTGGCCTCGATACCGGCTCGGACGCACTCCTGCCACCGCCGCACCAGTTGCGCCGTCACGGCCTGCGCGGCCGGGCTGTACCGGCCCACGTCGGCGATCAGTACCCCGAGCGGGCAGTGCAGCCCCTGGTCGCGGTAGCGCTCGACAATGAGGTCGCGCCACGCCTCCCAGGCCGCGCGCGAGGTGAGTTCGCTCAGGTACGGCTGCTGGTCGTCGAACACACGCTCGGCTTCAAGTTCGGCGACCGCGAGCAGAAGCTGCTCCCGGCCCTCGGGGAAGTAATAGAACATCTGCCCCTTGCCGGTGCCGCTGCGCCGGCCCACGTCGTCAAGCGTGGTGGCGTTCGTGCCGCGTTCCCGGATCTCGGCTGCGGCGGCTTCGACGATACGCAGGCGGGTCGCGGCGCCTTTCCTCATGATCACCGCCCAGAGTGTACTTGTGGGTACATTTTTTGAAACTTACCTTCGGCCGTATGAAAGCGATAGTCATCAGCGAAGCAGGGGGACCGGAAGTGCTGCAGCTGCGCGAGCGGCCGGCACCCCGTCCGGGCCCGGGAGAAGTCCTGGTGGACGTCCGCGTGGCGGGTGTGAACTTCTTCGACACCGCCATCCGCGGACAGGCCCTGGCCGAGGTGCCGGGCGCCGAAGGCGTCGGCGTGGTGACGGAGACGGGCGAGGGCGTGCACGGGTTCACCCCAGGTGACCGTGTCGCGTGGCTGACGATCAACGGCCACGGCAGCTACGCCGAGCAGATCGTGCTCCCCGCGGACGGTGCCGTCCCGGTGCCCGACGCCGTCGACGACGAGACGGCCGCAGCCGTGCTCTTGCAGGGCCTGACCGCGCACCACTTCGCCACCGTGTCCCACCCGGTACGAGCGGGAGACGTCGCGCTCGTGCACGCGGCCGCCGGCGGGGTCGGGATGATGCTCACCCAGATCGTCAAGGCCCGCGGCGGCACCGTGATCGGCCTGGTGTCGCGACCGGAGAAGGTCAAGTGGGCCGCCGACGCGGGCGCCGACCACGTCCTGGTCTCCTCCGGTGACGCGTTCGTCGAGCCGGTGCGCGAGCTGACCGACGGAGAGGGAGTGCACGTGGTGTTCGACGGTGCGGGCGCGACCACGTTCGCCGCATCGCTCCAAGTACTGCGCACGCACGGCACGATGGTGTTCTACGGGCCGCTGATCGGTGACGTGCCGACCATCGCGATGAACGACATCCCCCGCAGCACCCGCCTCACCTACCCCGTGACCGAGGACCATGTCCGCACCCCCGAACAACTCGCGGCGCGCACAGCCGAACTGTTCGCGCTCGTCGAGAAGGGCGAGCTGGTCGTCCGGATCGGCGGCCGCTACCCGCTGGCGGAGGCGGCGAGGGCCCACGCGGACATCGAATCGCGTACGACCACCGGGAAACTGCTGTTGATCCGGTGACCGGTGACCGGTGACGAACCGGACGTCACGCGACTCGCCGCCGAAGCCCAGGGTTCGGCGGCGGGTCGCCGACGCACACCACCAGTTGGAGCTGGTCTGGGCCGACGGCGGTTACACCGGCAGCCTCGTCGAGTACGCCAACGATCCGAACCTTGCGGATACGCGAGCGAGCCCACCGCGAAATCGTCCGCTGCCTCAAGCGCTACGCGGCCCGAGAGGTCTTCCACCCGGTCATACAGTTACAGCCAGGACCCCGCTTATAGGGGCTGTCGTGACAGATGAGAGGGTCAGGCGAGTGAGTGAGACACCGATGAACACCCTGCAATACCGCTTTGACGGGCCAGAAGACGCACCTGTCCTGATCCTCGGTCCCTCACTGGGTACCACATGGCACATGTGGGACCGGCAGGTTCCGGAGCTGGTGAAGCAATGGCGGGTCTTCCGCTTCGACCTGCCGGGTCACGGTGGCGCGCCCGCGCACCCGGCCGGTTCGGTCACCGACCTCGCCGAGCGGCTGCTGGGCACGCTCGACGGACTCGGCGTCCAGCGGTTCGGCTATGCGGGCTGCGCGCTCGGCGGTGCCATCGGCGTCGAGCTGGCGCTGCGCCACCCGGAGCGTCTCGCCTCGCTCACACTGATCGCCGCCTCGCCGCGCTTCGGCACGGCCGACGAGTTCCGGCAGCGCGGCGTGATCGTACGGACGAACGGCCTGGACCCCATCGCGCGTACGTCTCCGGAGCGCTGGTTCACCCAGGGGTTCGCCGCGGCGCAGCCCGCGATCACCGAGTGGGCCGTGCAGATGGTGCGCACCACCGACCCGGGCTGCTACATCGCCGCGTGCGAGGCGCTCGCCTCGTTCGACGTCCGGCCCGAGCTCGGCCGGATCGGTGTGCCGACCCTCGTCCTGGTCGGCTCCGACGACCAGGTCACCGGTCCCGCCGAGGCCCGCACGCTGGTCGCCGGGATACCGGACGCCCGCCTCGCGGTCGTGCCCGGCGCCTCGCACCTGGTCCCGGTGGAACAGCCCGCCGCCGTCACGGACCTCCTCGTACGGCACTTCTCCACCGCCTGGCAGCAGCCCGCGTACGACTCCAGCACCGGCCAGATGGCGATCGTGGCGCCCCCGGTGAAGCCTGTCCTGGCCGCGCCGCCGCAGGTCTCGCCGGTCGCCGAGATCGCCGCCGCCGTGCAGCCGGAGGCCGTGCTGGGCAGACCGGACCCGTACGACGCGGGCATCAAGGTCCGCCGCGAGGTGCTCGGCGACGCGCACGTGGACCGGGCGCTGGCCCAGGCGGACGAGTTCTCCGGCGACTTCCAGGAGCTCATCACCCGGTACGCGTGGGGCGAGATCTGGGACCGACCAGGCCTCGATCGGCGCTCGCGCAGCTGTGTCACGCTCACCGCCCTGGTGGCGGGCGGCCATCTCGACGAACTCGCCTTCCACATCCGGGCCGCCCTCCGCAACGGCCTCACCCCGGTCGAGATCAAGGAAGTGCTCCTCCAGGCGGCCGTCTACTGCGGCGTACCGGCCGCGAACAGCGCCTTCAAGGTGGCCCAGCAGGTCATCCGCGAGGAGACCACGCCCCAGGAGTGAACCCGTCCCAGGGCAGGAGCAGGATGGAACCATGAAGCTCACCAAGAAGTCGCACGCCTGCATCCGCCTGGAGAAGGACGGGCGCACGCTCGTTATCGACCCCGGCGGCTTCAGCGAGGAGGACGCCGCGGTCGGCGTGGACGCGATCCTGGTCACGCACGAGCACCCCGACCACTGCAACGAGGAGCGGCTGCGGGCCGGTCTGGAGTCCAACCCGGGCGCGGAGATCTGGACCCTGAAGTCCGTCGCGGCGAAGATCTCGGCCGCGTTCCCGGGCCGCGTGCACACCGTCGGCCACGGCGACACGTTCACCGCCGCGGGTTTCGACGTGCAGGTGCACGGCGAGCTGCACGCCGTGATCCACCCGGACATCCCGCGCATCACGAACGTCGGCTACCTCGTCGACGGCGGCCGGGTCTTCCACCCCGGCGACGCCCTCACCCTCCCCGACCACCCGGTCGAGACGCTGATGCTCCCCGTCCAAGCCCCCTGGAGCAAGATCTCCGAGGTCATCGACTACGTCCGCGAGGTCAAGCCGCAGCGCGCGTACGACATCCACGACGCCCTGCTCACGGACCTCGCCCGCCCCGTCTACGACAACCAGATCGGCGCGCTGGGCGGCTCCGAGCACCTGCGGCTGGCACCGGGCGAGACCGCGGTCCTGTGAGTGGTCCTGTGAGTGTCAGACCCGCCCGGTAAGTTGTGGGGCATGCGCATCGCCACCTGGAACGTGAACTCGATCACCGCCCGTCTCCCGAGGCTGCAGGCCTGGCTGGAGAGCAGCGGCACGGACGTGCTGTGCATCCAGGAGACCAAGACCACCGCCGAGGGTTTCCCCGCCGACGCCCTCCGCGAGCTGGGCTACGAGTCGGCGGTGCACGCCACGGGGAGGTGGAACGGCGTGGCGGTGATCTCCCGCGTAGGCCTCGAAGACGTGGTCAGGGGTCTGCCCGGCGACCCCGGTTACGACGGCGTCCAGGAGCCGCGGGCCGTCTCCGCGACCTGCGGCCCGGTCCGCGTCTGGTCGGTGTACGTGCCGAACGGGCGAGAGGTGGATCACGCCCACTACGCGTACAAACTCCAGTGGTTCGAGGCCCTGAAGGCGGCGGTCGCGGGCGACGCGGCCGGCAGCCGGCCGTTCGCGGTGCTGGGCGACTACAACGTTGCGCCGACGGACGACGACGTCTACGACGTGGCCGCCTTCGAGGGCCTCACGCATGTCACCCCGGCCGAGCGCGCCGCCCTCGCCGCCCTGCGCGAGGCCGGCCTCTCGGACGTGGTCCCGCGCCCCCTCAAGTACGAGCACCCGTACACGTACTGGGACTACCGCCAGCTCTGCTTCCCCAAGAACCGCGGCATGCGCATCGACCTCGTCTACGGCAACGAGCCCTTCGCGAAGTCCGTCACGGACGCCTACGTGGACCGAGAGGAGCGCAAGGGCAAGGGCGCCTCGGACCACGCCCCGGTCGTTGTCGACCTGGACGTGTAGGAGCGCCCCGTAAGGGGCGCGGGGCTGTGACATATGCGGCTCCGCCGCGTGGGCGCGACCAGCCACGACGGCCCCGCAGTTCAGATACGACCTGTCGAGAGGCGCCCCCCACCTAGAGCAGCGTCAAGTCCACCGACTCGGCCAGCGCAGCGAGCCCCGCATCGCCCGGATGCAGATGGTCCCCACTGTCGTAAGCGGGCAGCATCCGAGCCGGACGCGCCGGGTCCCGCAACACCGCGTCGAAGTCCAGCACACCGTCGAACACCGAGCTGGACCGGATCCACGAGTTCACGGCCGACCGCTGCGCGTCAGCGGCGGCGGTGCACCGCGCCTCCCCCTCGCAGGGCACGATCGTTGCGACCAGCACCCGCAGCCCGCGGGCGTGCGCCCGGTCGGCGATCTCCCGCAGCCCGGCGACGACCTGCTCCGCGCTCGCGCCCCACCGGACGTCGTTGACCCCCTGGAAGACGACGGCCGTACGCGCCGACGTCTGGGCGAGGACGTCCCGGTCGAGGCGGTGCAACGCGCTCACCCCGCCCGTACTGGTGGAGACGCCGTCCCCGGGGTAGACGTCGGTGACCACACGGTTCGCCGAGATGCCATGGTTGAGGACCCCGTAGCGCGGGACCGCACTCTGGTTCTGGAGCCGGGCGGCGAGCACATTGGGCCAGCGCCTGTTCCCGCTCGGCGTCGACTTGTCGCCGTCCGTGATCGAATCCCCGAGCAGTACGACGGAACCGGGCCCGCCGGCCACGTCGACTCCGGTCAGCAGCGGCCAGTTGGCGATCGTCGAGGTGTACGCGTCCGGAGTGCCGTCCGCGGCGTGGTCGCCCGGCACGCTGACGTACGACTGCTGGAGGGCCATGCTGTGCACGGGCGCCGCCGCCACTGTCCCCGGCAGATGGAAGCTCACCAGCAGATTGGCGTCCGGGGGCACGTCGAAGCTGAGGGGATCGCTGAACTCCTGTGCTCCGGCCGGGAGTTCGGTGCCCGGAGAGCCCCGGAACGACAGCGGCACGGGGGCGCTCCGCGGACTCGCACCGGACGCCTGTACCGCCACCGTCGCACTGCCGATCCGTACCGGCGCCGCCGCGAAGGTGTTGTCGAGCCGGATCCGCACGCGCGGCCCGCCCGCCGAGGTGTGCACCACCAGCCGAAGGGTCCGGTCCGTCCACGGCCCGACAGCCGGGTGGCCGGAGGTCGACGCGGCCCAACTCCCGGTCCAGCCAACGGTGTCGGAACGCACGGACAGAGCGAACACGTGGAGATCACCGTGGCGCGGCAGCTCCACCGAGGCCACCTCGCGCCCACGGGCGAGCGGCACGGTCACGACGTACAGCCGGGCCTTCTCGGCGAGTTGGCCGCCGGGCGTGTTGATGTGCGGCAGTGCCACCGCCTTTGTCGCGAGCGGGCCGCCCCGCCAGTCGGACGCGGTCAGCCGGTACGAGGAGCGAGAGCCGTTCGCGTACCGCACCGTGCCCGTACCGCTCACCTCGCCGCCGCCCGTGCCCGCCACCAGGAAGGCGAGCGCGTCACCACGGCCGCGGACCCGTACGGACTGGCCGTCGGCGCGTACGTTGTCGGGCTCGCCCGGCGCCCGCCGGGGCCAGGTCAGCCGGGCGCCCTGGACCGTCAGCGAGCGCCCCGGCGTCCAGCCCGCAGCGGTCAGGTTCTGTGCCGACAGAGAGCGGCCCGAGCCGTCGAAGTCCGCCTCGCCGGGCCGCGCGTCGTCGCTCACGGCCGTGTTGTCGAAGAGCCGTTCCAGCGGCAACGGCCGGTCCCGGGCGGGCGACGCGGCCTCTGCCTCGGTCACGGCCACCGGCACTGGAACCGGCGCGGGCACCGCCACCGCCGCCGAGAGAAGAGCCAACGTCACGGCCGTACCCCACACACGTCGGCGCACCACCGACTCCTCCCGCTCACGAATCGCTCACGAACCGCTCACTGACAAGACGACACGAGGTCATACAAGGCCATACGAGATCACTTGAGATCACTGACGCGGTGACAGATGCACCGTGAAGCTAAGGAGACGGCAGGGACCCGTCAATGAGCCGGGCGCGAACTCCGCGCGAAATCCCCTGGAACAGGCGGTTCCGCGCGCCCTGTGGTGCGTTGGGCGATACGGATGACAGGCTGGGTGTATGAACATCCCTTTCGTGGGCAACTGGCGCAAGAAGCGGGACCCCGCCAGGGGCGTCGCGGTCTTCTCCGACAGTGAGAGCGATCGCGAGGGGGTGGCCGACCTGCTCTCCGAATGCGAGTTGCTGCGAGATCAGGCGTACCGGGCCGGGATCGAACTCGACGACACCCCGGCCTCGTTGGAGGCGCTCGACCAACTGCTGCCGCGCTGGCGCGACGACGAGGAGCGGCTGCAGTGGCTCGGCAACGACGCGGGCCTCTACCTCGGCACGGTCATCGTGCGCACGGTTCCCGGCGCGGTCTGGGAGGTGTGGCCGGGCGACCGGCCGGTGGTGCGGCTGGTGTCGGGCCGAGAGATCGACGTGGTCGAGGCCGGTCACGACTGGGCGGCCAGTGGCGCCCCCGAGCTCTCGCAGCTGTACGCCGAAGTCTCTGAGGCGTAAATACGGCTAATGCCCGAAAGGTGCGTGTCGTCCGTTAGCGCCACTCTTGTCTGGGTAGTTTTCGGCAATCGCGACACAGTTGAGAGTGGGTAGGGCTGAGCATGGCCGTCGATCCGTTGATCGAGCTGCGTGACGTCAACAAGTACTTCGGGGAGCTGCATGTCCTCCAGGACATCAACCTCACCGTCGGCAAGGGGGAGGTGCTCGTGGTCATCGGCCCTTCGGGGTCGGGGAAGTCGACTCTCTGCAGGGCCATCAACCGGCTGGAGGCGATCGAGTCCGGGGAGATCAGGCTCGACGGACAGCCGCTGCCGGACGAGGGCAAGGAACTGGCCCGGCTGCGCGCGGAGGTCGGGATGGTCTTCCAGTCCTTCAACCTGTTCGCGCACAAGACGGTGCTCGAGAACGTGATGCTGGGCCAGGTCAAGGTCCGCAGGGCGGACAAGAAGGTCGCCGAGGAGAAGGCCCGCGGGCTGCTGGACCGGGTGGGTGTCACCACGCAGGCGGACAAGTACCCCGCGCAGCTGTCCG
>NZ_JBFAHW010000100.1:0-38361 GCF_040654355.1 Streptomyces sp. NPDC050704
CTGCACCAGCTCGACCATCATCATCACCGCGGCAGTCAGCAGGAGCACGCGCAGAATCCCGCGGGCCATGGGGACGAGCACGGGCAGCAGCACTCACGGCAACTCATGTCAACTGCTGTATCCATGCGTCAATTGAACTGTCCGCCGGTCTGGTTGACGGACCACGGCAGCAGCTATGGTCTCGGGCATCCCCCCATGCGGGCCCCGACCTGACTTCAGGAGACGTGCCGGTGAGAGATCCGCGCTCTGCGCTCGCCGAGACCCTGAACCGCATCGACTCGCACCTCGGAGACGGGCGCGGTCGAGACGACGTGCTGGACGTAGCACAACTCTCGATCGCGACTGGTGTCCCGCAGGACGTCGTCACAGCGCTCCTGGAGGGCAAGGAACCGCCGGCGGAGGACATCACCGACAGGATCATCTGTCGGATCGTCCACTTTCGGGAGACGCGACGACGCGCCGACGGGGACCGGTACTCCTACGAGGAGATCGCCAAATCCTACGGAGCCACCCGCGCGTCCCTGTCGAATCTCGTGAACAGCCGCAAGAAGACGACCACGGTGACCCGGACGGGTACGGCGCAGGGTGCGGAGCGGCGCGGGGCCCGGGCCGGCGGTCCGCTCGCGTCCACCCAGGCCGGCATCGAGCGGTTCTTCTTCGGCGAGCCCAACGGCCGGCTTTCCGCCGAACCGGAGTCCGCCCTCAACGATGCGCTCCAGCCCATCCTGCGCGACCTCGAACTCCAGGCCGAAGCCGACGAGAATCCGCTCGCCAAGCTGCGCACACACCACGGGCTCCGCCGGATCGCCGCGCGCGCCCCCCAACTGTCCGAGGAGGAACGCGAGATGGTCGCTGACTGGATCGACACCATCCTGCAGCGGCGCAAAGGCCAGGGCAGCCATGCCTCGGACCCGGGCACCTCTCGCGACCCGCTCAGCGACGACTCGACCTAGGCTTCGGATCTCGCGCCGACGCAGATAGGTCCGGTTCCTTCGGGAGGCGTACGCGCGGCCGGCTCGGTCCGGTCCGGTCCGATGCGGGGCACGCGGACCTTTTCCAACCAGTTTCGAACTGCGTCGAGTCCCCACGTTGCCCAGCCGTGACCACGGTCGACATGGGCTTCTGACCTTGCTCAACAGCCAGGTGTAATGGGGCCCCGGCCGTACGTTGATGGGCGCAGCACGCTGTGGAGTCGACGTTCACGTTCCATACGCTCGTACCCTTCGCGTCGGCCAGTGACTGAAGGCGGGTGAGGACCCGGTGCCAGGTGCCGTCCGGCTGACATCGGCGGAACAGGTCGTAGGCCAGGCCCCATGGCCCGTACTCGACGGACACGTCCCGCCACGGAACACGGTCCGGACCCGGAACCGTATGCCATTGATCAGCCGCCGTCGGGGCCAGACAGGCGGCCGCCCCGCCTTCGCTCCCTTCGGCAACAACGGCTCCAGCACCGACCACTGCTGGAAACTCAGGTGGCCTCAGTGCACGAGCTGCCTAGAATCGCGCAATGCCCGAGCTGAAGCGGCTGCATGCCGGACACGCCCCGGCGGTCCTGGCCTTCGAGCTGGCGAACCGCACCTACTTCGCTGCCTCGGTCTCCGACCGCGGCGACGACTTCTTCGACCGGTTCACCGACTGGTACAACGCCTCGCTGGCCGAGCAGGAGGCCGGCGTCTGCGCCTTCTACGTGCTCGTCGCCGAGGGCGGCTCGGTACTCGGCAGGTTCAACCTGTACGACCTGGAGGACGGCACTGCCAGACTCGGCTACCGGGTCGCGGAGCGGGTCGCCGGCCGCGGGGTGGCGACCGCGGCCGTCCGGGAGCTGTGCCGGATCGCGACCGCAATGCACGGCCTGCGCACACTGCGGGCAGCCACCTCCCACGACAACGCCGCGTCCCAGAAAGTCTTGACCAAGGCCGGGTTCGTCCCGGTCGGCCCCGCCACCCCGGCCGATCTCGGCGGCAAGTCAGGCACCTGGTACCAGCGCGACCTCCAGCCATAGACCCTGATCTTGCTCGCCGGCAGGAAGCGTTCGAGGGCCTGATGAGCCGGATGGCCGGCCGGTTCGCCCGGGCTGAACGCAGGTGTCGGGTACGGGATCTGATGCTGGGGCTGCTGTCGGACCTGCCACGCCGCGGCAACCCAAAGCTGTGATCCGCGTTGGAAGAGCACCGGGTCGGCTGAGTGCTCGCCGTCGCCTGCTCACATGAAGCCACCACCGGCGCGGGGAAGTTCCGCGCGGATGCCTTGGCCGCGAAGGTGCCCAAGAGGGCCTGGCGGAAGCTGTCGGCCGGGGCCGGGGCTGGCGCCAAGGGGCACCGCTTCTACGACTGGGCCGTCATCGACCTGGCCGAACCCCGTCCCGGCAGCCGTCAGTTGCTGACCGGGCCGCAACCGCACCACAGGTGAACTCGCCTACTACCGCTGAACACCCTGGTCCGCGTCGCTGGATCAAGGTGCCCGGTGGCGGAAACCTTCCAGTCCGGAAACGGCCTGGTCGGACTCGACGAGCGCCAAGTCCGCCGCCACACCTCCTGGTCCCGCTGGATCACCCCGGCCATGCTCGCTCACGCCCGCCTTCCTCGCCGTTGTCCGCCCGGCGACACCGCCACCAGGTCCGACCCCAAGCCAGCCATTACCGACGACAAGCCGCGAATCAGACATGAAGATCACGATTTGTGCTGGAGAACTAGAGCATTCGATGCTCGTTACGCATGTCCAATTCCAGCCATTGCGGCGGCCGGTCGCAGGGATTTTCATCCGTGTTTATCCGACTTGGTCGGCATAGTTGCACCCCTCGGTATGTGCCGACGGGCAGATTTCCGTATGGCCGAAGAGGCACGGAGTTTGACATATTCATCTGGTCAGCCTGACCGAACTGCCGTCCGATCGGCGCAAGGCCGACAAGGGGGTGCTCGCTCAGGCCCGACCGGTATGACCCGACCTGCTTTCGGCCGGGCGCATCTGCAAGCAGTGGGTGGGGCGTTGGCGCCGTGCGGCGGGCTCCACGCACCTGACGTTCATGGGGAGAGCGGTGCGTAAAGCAAAGGAGATGAGGCGCCTTCGCGACCGACTGGTCGGGGCCCTCACTCTGCCCATACCCGCGGTCCCGGATGCGCTTTTCGCTGAGCTGATCACCATCGTGGAAGCGATCAGGGGTCGTGAAATCCAGCTGCTCAAGGAGGAGTTCCCGCACCGGACCGCGAGTGGATTGTGGCTGGACCTTGAGACGCGCGACGTCATCGTGGTCGACCGACGAGGAACACCGTTCCATCAATTGGGCATTCTCTTCCACGAGGTCTGGCACATGCTCAACGGCGACTGCGGCACCCATGTCGTAGGCCGGGCCGTGGCCGCTCGGATGCTGTCGGCGCGAGCCGACGTGCCCGATCTCGAAACGGCGGTGCTGAAGGTGGCCGCGCGGACAGATTTCAGTGAGCGCGAAGAGCGCGACGCCGAGGAATTCGCCTTGCTGGCGGTAACCCGGTGCAGGGTCTGGCTGGAAGGTGCACCCGACAGCGGCCCCATGGACCGTGGTCACGTTGCCGGGCGTATCGGGATGTCACTGGGACACCGCCGCCACCAGGGGTGAACTGTGGACGCTTCGAACTACTTCATACCGGCGTTCGCCCTGTGTGTCGGCCTGGCCGTGAAACTCCCCGCGCTGGTGAGGGAATGGCGCGACCCGCTCGTCCGCTCCGTATGCCTTGTGATCGCCCTGGGCGGCGCCGGCTTCGTTCTCGCCGCTCCCACCACGATCGCAGCGGTGAACGAGGCCACCGGGATCCCCAACTTCTCCGGCCCACTGGTGTACGCGAACGTCAGCGCCTTCAGCGCCTCGTGCCTGCTGCTGATCGTCCACTGGCGTGGGGGCCCACCCGCGTATGTGCGGCGCATTTCGCGTCGCTGGCAGCTCGCATACTTCCTGGTCATCACCACGCTGGTCGTGTTGTTCGCCCTCGGTGACGCTCCGGTGGACCGCCTGACCGATTTCGACACCTACTACGCCACCACTCCGTTCATCCGCGAAATGATCGTGTTGTATCTGCTCGCCCATATGACCGCGGCGCTCGTCACCACGGTGTTGTGCCGGCGCTGGGCACGGCAGGTCCACGGGTGGCTGCGGGCCGGCCTGTGGATTCTCGTCGTCGGCTGGCTGCTGAACCTGTCTTTCAGTTCCCTCAAGCTGGCCGCGGTGGGCGCCCGCTGGGCCGGCCGGGACTGGGATCAGCTCAGCACGAGCCTGGCCCCCCTTGTCAGCGCCGTGGGTGCCTTCTGCGCGGTGGTCGGGTTTCTTCTGCCGCTGGTGGGGCCCTGGCTGGTCTCGGCCGGGCGAGCCGTGACCGCCTACCGGCGGTTGGGGCCGCTGTGGCGCGAACTCTGCGGCGCCTCACCCCGTACCCCCCTCGCGATGACCATCCCCTGGTATTCGTCGCCTCACATGCGTCTGACGTGTCGTGAGGCGGGCATCCAGGACGGGCTGAGTCTCGTTCGGGCATCTCTGGACGACGACGTCCGCTCGCGCGCCCAGCGGGCTGCCGAAGCCGCGGGCCATTCCGGCGAAGAGGCCGCCTACATCGGCCGTGCCGCGATGATCGCCGCTGCGGCCGTGGCCACCCGCCGGGACGCTCCAGGGGAAGCCCTCTGCAGTCCCGAAGACTCCGAGGTTCCGTCGACGCGCGGCGCACTGCTCGGCGTGTCGAATGCACTTCGCACGTCCCCGATCGTCGCGGCCGTCCGCGAGGACCCTGTGGCTTCCCCAGCCGAAGATGGCGAGAAATCCCCCACATGATGAGTTCGACCGTCCGTCAACGTCATCCGCGTGTGCGTCCCACTCCACAGCGCCGCTCGGGTCTGACCGTCAGGGCGTCCCTGCCTGCTCCCGTGGGCGGGACCGGGCGCGGTGCGGCAGTCGTCATGGCAGGCCGGTGAGCCGTGGACTACATCTTCTACATTCCGGGTGTCATTCTGCTGGTGGTCGCCGTCCCCAAGTTCTGGGCTCTCAAAGGGGCCTGGCTCGACCCTCTGATCACTGCCGGCAGTTCGATTCTGCTGGTCGGCGCACTGGTATGCATCCTGTCGGCGCCTCCCACCATCAGGGCCGTCAACAGCCTTACCGGCATCGCGAACTTCAGCGCCGCTCTGGTCTACTCCGGCATGTCCGCACTCAGCGCCGGCTACCTGGTCCTGATGATCACCTGGAGGGGCGGGCCGGCTGACCGGGTACGGCAGGCGTCCCGCCTGGTCGTGTGCGTCTACGCCCTCGTGACCATCGGCATCGTGGTCCTCTTCGCGCTGGCCGACGTGCCCGTCGAACGGACCCGGGACCTGGACACCTACTACGCCACGACGCCCTACATGCGGGAAATGATCCTGCTGTACCTGGTCTTTCACACCCTGGCCAGCGTCACCCTGGCACATATGTGCTTGAGCTGGCGCCGGGAGGTATCCGGCCTGACCCGCACCGGCCTGACCCTGATCGTCATCGGCGCCATGTTCGACCTGTCGTACCAGATGGCGAAGTACGCCGCTATGGCCGCCCGTTGGCAGGGCCGAGACTGGGACTTTCTGTCCACCAGCGTGTCGCCGCCGCTGGTGGCGGTGGCCGGCGTCACCGTCGCCGCCGGCTTCGCCCTGCCCCGCGTCGGCCCGTCGATGGCAGGCAACGTCCGCGCCTGGAAACGCTACCGGCTCCTCGAACCCCTGTGGTCCGAACTGCGCGAGCTGCGCGCACCGACCCAGGCCGACACCCACTGGTGGGATCGGCCCGTGGTCCGCCTGGCCCAGCGGGAGATGACGATCCACGACGGTGTCCTGTTGTGCCATCCCCTCCTCGACAACGAGGTACGCACGGTCGCCTACCAGGCAGCACTCGCGCAGTCCGCCAAGGCCCCGGCGCCGCCCGGCTCACGGCCAACGATCGCCGCGGCGGGAAAGCGACTCCGCAGAACCCGCGGGCGCCCCCGAGGACCTGGTGCCGACGAACAGCGCCCGGACCACGAGTCCGGCCAGTCGGCGAAGGACCACGCCGCGATCGTCGGCGACGCGGCGATGCTCGCAGCCGCCTGTGTGCGGGTATCGACCGACGAGAGCGCCGAAGTGCCCTCGGACGCGGGCCGACTCCAGTCCCTCGCGGAGCCGTATTTGATGGTCGGCCTCTCCCAGGCCCTGGCAACCTCCACGATCGTCGCTGAAGCCCGCCACCAGGCAGCCCTGCAGAAGGTGAACCATGACCAAGCCCGCTGAGCACACCGCCGGCATGCGCCGTGCCGTCGTGATCGGAGAGGGCCGGCAGGCACGCTCGCCGCGGCCTCCGCGGCCCGGTTCGCCGACGAAGTGACGATCGTGGAGCGCGACACGTCCTGCCCCACGGACCCGAACCCCGCAAGGGATTGCCGCAGGCCCGGCGCGCTCACGTCCTGTGGTCCGGCGACGCCCTGCCCATCGAGCACCTCGTTCCCGGGATGACCTAGAGGCAGGGCATGTCCGTGGCGGCCCTGGGAGACCGCCTTCTCGACAACGAACTGAAACAGGACAGGATTCGCTGGCCCGGCCCGGCGCGACGCGTACAGCGGGCCATCGCGCGCCCGACGGATGCGGCATGGTCGGGCGCCACCGCCCAGGACAACTCCTGCCCGGATGCCGAGGACCAGGCGCGGCTCCCACCCCACCCGTGCCCACGGAACCAACCCGTGAGTCGCCTGCCGAGCGCAGCGCCCGGCACAAACCCTGCAGGAGGCGACGCCGGAGCACGGGAACCGTCCTGGTCGTCGCCGATCTCAACGGCTGTGCCCGTCCCGGCAATTGCGACGAACGCGGTCTCAGCCTGCACAATCTGAACAGCGGTCACATGTACGTGCGCCGCCTGCGCGTTCACGCCTGCGCCAGCGGGCGGTCAACAGAGAGAGTGTCACCGCCCATGCCTGAGAGAACCGCCGCCCGCCGACGCACCGCCATCGTCATCGGAGGGGGTATGACGGGCATGCTCGCGGCCGCCGCCCTCGCCGACTACGCCGACGTCACGGTCATCGAACGCGACGTCCTGCCGGACGGCCCAGCGGCACGCAAGGGGCTGCCGCAGGCCCGGCACGCCCACGTGCTGTGGTCCGGCGGGGTCAAGGCCCTCGAGAAGCTCTTGCCGGGCATCGTCGACCAGCTCGTCGACCGCGGCGCTCGCAGATCCCCCGTCATGACCGACCTGGTGTCCAAGGCGCCGTCAGGCCAGTGGTTCCGCCGCTTCACCCACGCCCGCCACATCAATCTCCTGTGCAGCCGCGATCTCCTTGACGCTGTGATCCGCGCCAGGGTGTTGAAGGATCAGCGCATCACCCTGCGCCAGCAGGCCGAACTGCTGTCCCTGGAAGGCAGTGCGCGGCGCGTGTCCGGAGTCCGCATACGCTCGGCCGACACCGACAGCACTCTTCCGGCCGACCTGGTCATCGATGCCAGCGGGCGTGGCAGCCGCGCTCCCGTCTGGCTGCAGCACCTGGGCCTGCCCCCGGTCGCCGAACGCACGGTCGACGCCGGTGTCGGCTACGCCAGCCGGACCTACCGTGCTCCCGGCAGCACCGCCGGCGGTTTTCCGATCGTCAACGTCCAGGCCGACCCCCGCCAGAACCCCGGCCGGGGCGGCATCATCATCCCCATCGAAGGCGGCCGATGGCTGGTGACGCTCTCCGGCACCCGCGGGGGTCGACCCAGCGGCAGCAACGAGGAGTTCGTGCCCTTCGCACTCACGCTGCCGCACCCCATCATCGGCGAGCTTCTCGCCGACGCCGAACCCGAAACCGACGTGGTCACCACCCGCAGCACCGCCAACAAGCGGCGCTATTACGAAAAGGCCGCCCGCTGGCCCGACGGCTTCGCGGTCCTCGGCGAGGCCGTCGCCGGGTACAACCCCGTCTACGGTCACGGACTGAGTGCCGCCGCGCAGAGTGTCGTCGCCCTGCGCGGCATCCTTCAGCACCAGGACCTCCACGCACCGGGCACGGCCCGGCGCATTCAGAAAGCCGCAGCACGCCCGGTCGAGAACGCCTGGAGCCTGGCGGTGGGCCAGGACGTGTTCTACCCGGGCGCCAGCGATCAGCCGCCCACCCGGCTCGAAAGAACCCTCGCCGCTTTCGTCGACAAAGCCGTCGACGCCGGCTCGCGAAACCCCCGTGCCCTGCGCATCCTGCTGGACGTGATGAGCATGGAGAAACCGCCCGCCCGGCTGCTCATGCCCGACATGCTGGCCCTGGTCTACTTCGGCCGGAAGAAGCCGCTTCTGGAAGGCCCGCCGCTGACAGACCTTGAGCGCGCGGCCACCGCTGACTGAACCTGCTCCTGGCTGGGTACAGCCGGCCATTCCGCTCTCAAGTAGGGCTGTGTGTCCTCAGGCGGGGCTGATCGGCGTCGTTCGAAATGTGCGAAAGCGAATGAAGTACCCGCTGTCGGTACTGCCGCTGCTGGTGCACGGCGTCGAGACGGGCAGCCCCAGGCCGGCCGTCCCGCTGTCCGCCGTGCATGTGCTGTGGTGGACGTCAGCCTGCTTCCTCGATGACCTGGCCGACGGGCCCGCGGAGTTGCCCGCCGGCCCCAGCACGCACGAGGCGCTCCTGGCGGCCGTTGTCACGGGACACGTGCTCCCCTTGAAGGCTCTCGGCTCGCGATGGGTCCCTGAGTCGGTCCGGTGTGCCTTGACGGCTGAGATCCTGGACTGCGCGATCACTGCTGCCGAGGGACAACTGGGCGACATGCGCGCGGACGTGGACCATGCGACCCGGGGCTCTGTCGTCACGGCGTATCGAGGGAAGTCCGGTGCACCCTTCGGCATGATCACGGCGATGGCTGCGGCACTGGCAGGTGCCGAGGCCGAACGGATAGAGCTGTGGCGGGAGTTCGGCTGCACGTTCGGCATCCTGTGGCAGATTTTCAATGACCAAGAGGACATCACGTCCGGACGGAACGAAGACCTGTCGAACGGCACGGTGACGTATCTGTTCGCGTGCGCTCTGGAAGCAGCACCCCTCGAATCGAGGGAGCGCATCCTGGATCTGCACGCTGACGCGAGAACATCAGCTGCGTCACGATCGGCCCTGACTGGCCTCCTGCTCGCACCTGCCGTCCTTCGCCTCTACGAAGAGGACATCAGCACGTTCCGCGGCGAGGCGAGCAGATCAACCAGGACCACGAGCGTCCTGCGTCCAGGGACGACAACCACACTGCCGATGGCAGACCGTGACAGACAGTCAACGCAGGCACCGGCCTGCACCGCTCGCGTTCGGTACGCCAACAGCTGCTCAACTCTGCTGTACCGCCACCGAGTTGCTCGGCTCACCGCAGCCACCCCACCAGGAGCCCACTGGAGATGATCAACGCCCAGGTGAGCAGTTGTGGTGGAATCGCCGGCCAGGACGGTACCTCCGGTACGTCGTCCTCGGGGTCCTCGGGGTCTTCAGGTTCCGGCAGGAGCGGTGTGTCCATCGGGATGTTGCGGTACCAGAACTGGTTCAGCCGGGCCCACTGCTCACGTTCATCGCCCTCGATGCCCAAGTGGGTCAGCAGTTCCTGCCGGTACAGGTCGAAGGCGACCCGCACATGTTCACCGTACAAGCGGGCCGGCGCCAGCGCGCCGCGGTAGGTGAGCCAGGCGCAGGCGGCGCCGGCCCAGTAGCAGCTGAGGAACAGCCAGGTCGGACCGTTGACTGCGGCCAGCCACCCACCGGCGCCGACGGCGAAGAACGACGCCAGAGCGGAGATCGTCAGATGGAACTCGATCTCCGCGCGGGCCGCGGCCAGGGCAGTGGTGAGTCCGTCCGGGAGCAGCGGGAACAACCGCGGCCAGGTGACCACCGCGTCCAGGCCGTAGCGTTCGTGTGGGTAGCTCTCGGCGGCGCGCAGGATGTTGCCCAGGCGGGTGGGCATGATGTCCCTGGGGTCGGCCGGATAGTCCGAGGCGGCTCGATCGAAGCCCAGACGGCGAGCGCGCCTTCGGTGACGCCGGCGGCCGGGCAGCATCAGGGCGTCGCCGAGCCGCCCCGGCCACAGGCCCTCGTAACAGCGGATGAGCGACTGTGAGCGTCCGGAGACGACAGCCGCGAGCACCACGGAGACAGTCACCATGCCGGTGCCGGCCAGCACCCGCAGGGTGGCGTCGAGGTTGTTCCACTCGCGCAGCATGCCGGCCGGATCGGTGAGCGTGCTGATGATCACCGCGCTGAGCAGGCTCAGGGTGATGAGGATCGGCAGAAGGGCATTGAGCAGGAAGCGGCGGTCGAACAGGCTGCTGGGCTCCCCGACGACGGCAGTGAGCACGATCAGCCTTCCAGTGTGAGGTCGTGTGGAGGGCGATCGGGATTGGCGCACCGCGGTGGCCTGCGCGGATTCCAGTAGTCGAGCGCGTTGCGGTGGCCGCATTCCGCACAGGCCACCTGCGCCGAGGCAAGCCGCACACGGCCGGGCAGCGCACTGTCGGCGGGGGCACCCGGGCCCATTTCGTGGTCGGGCAGCGGGTGATCGCCCGAGGCGAGGTAGTCGGACACCCGCGGCACCGCGAGCACGGCGACCGGCGTGCCGTCCCGCAGGAGTACCAGGCGCGGGACCCCCAGCAGCAGGAGCGTGACGGCGGGAGAATTGACCAGGTCGGCGAGGGAGAGGTCGGCGTCCACCTCGATCGCCGGGGGCAGCCCTTGCCAGACGGCCAGGGTGTCCGCGTCGGCGCCGGCAAGGTCGGCGGCTGTCACGGTGCCCAGCACGCCGCCGTCGTCGGCGACGACCACTCCGGTTCCCGTCAGCAGTGCTTTCGCCTCGGCCGGGGTCAGCTCGGCGGGCAGGACGGCGATGTCATGGTCGGCGTGTTGTGCGACCGGGTCCGTGGGCCTCAATGCCAGTCTCCGATCAGCACGAATCCGGCCCAGTGACGGGGGTGGGCATAGATTCTCCTGGTGTAGTCGGGTCCGTCGGCATGACCGCGCAGCGCCAGTGCGGCTCTGGCGTGTGCTGCCTGGAGCTCCCGGTCGTCGTGAGGGTCACCGTCGGAGGTGTCGAGCAGCTCCGCGTAGGCATCGGCTGCGGCGGCGAAGTCTCCCGCACGGAACCGGGCGTCGGCCAACTCCCGGGCGAGCACCCGGTGTTCGCCCCCGACCTGGGTGCAGTAGGCGACGACGTCATCGAGAGTGGCGTCCCGAACCGCGAGCTGGGCCGTGCGCAGCGCCGCGGCTTTGCCCTCTCCCGCCTTCCTCGCCCGGTAGAAGGAGTACATCAGCAGCCCGGTGGCCACCTCGTCCACCGCCCACAGGCTGACCAGCACGGCTGAGGCGCCCGCATAGATCAGGGCTCTGGTCAGGCCGAACAGTTCGTCGCCCGGCCTGCGGTGTGCGAGGCCGCTCTGGCAGGAGCTGAGGGTGACCAGGTCTGCCGGGAGCGCCATGCCCAGGACGCGTTCGGCGGTCAGCTGACCGTCGTCCGTGCCGTCCTGTGCGAGCAGCACCCGGGATCGTAGGGGCTGTTCGGCGTCGAACTCGCCGTGGCAGGCGATGTGGAGCACCGACACGCCACCGCGGGCGGCCGCGGTCATCCCGGTGACGGTCGCGTCCGGCCCGACCAGCCGGTGGGGCCGGTCGAGCAGGGAGGACACCAGGCTGCTCTGGGCGCGGGAGTGGGCCAACGGCCGCTCGGCACGGGAGTCGGCCAGCACCACCGAGGTGTGCGCCGTGGGTCGGCGCTTGGTCTGGCAGTACCGCATCACGGTGGCGGCGGAGGTGTAGCAGACGGGGTTGCGCTCCACCAGCGGTCCTTCCTCGGCCTCGAACGCGTGCAGGGGCACACCGTGCAGCAGGTCGTGCGGCACGATCCAGATCACCTGGCCCGGCGAGCTGTGCCGCACCAGCGGTTCGACCAGCGGGCTCAGCGTGCTCAGCGTGTTCTGGTCGTACGGTCCGGCGGGGTGGGCCACGTCGGACGGGTCACCCAGGGCACGGGCCAGTGCCGGGCGGCCGATCGGTATCCGCACCAGCGTCGGCTCGACGGCGCCCGACCGCGCCAGCAGGAGTACGACGGCGTCCTCGGTCACGTGGTACTCGGCCAGCAGTGCCTGCCCGAGCAGCGGCTCGACCTCCGCGAAGCTCAGTGGGTCGCCACGGCGCAGCTGGGCGTACTCGGCGCCGCTAGCGCCGGTGGCGGCCATCTCCTGCCAGGTTTGCGCCAGTCGGTCGCGGGCGGCACGAAACGCGGCCAGCGCCTGGATCTGCTCGCCGGGGGTGCCCATGGCCGCGCGCCGGTGCCGAACCCGGGCCAGCTGATCGCGTTCGCGGCTCACCAGCTCGGCCGGGACGGCATCGGCGCGCAGGACCGTGGTGTCCCCGAGCTGTTCGATGAGCAGCCGGGACCGGGATCGCTCGGCCAGGTCGAAGGCGGCCGGCGCGGGCCGCTCGGGCCATCCCGCCCCGGACGCGGTGGCCAGCAGGGCGATCTGCCGGGTGTGCAGCGCTTCGAACCAGCCGTTGATCCGCACCCGCAGCTGCTCGTCGACGACCTCGTCCCGGAAGCGTTCCTGCAACCGCAGGGCGGCGCTCAGTGTGTCGAACGCGGCCCGCGGGGCGGTGGCCTTCGTCTGCACCCGGGCCAGTTCCATCAGGACGTCCATGGCGATCAGCTGCTGGGAGTTGGCTTCCAGCAGCTTCGCGGCGTCGCGCAGATCCTGGGCGGCCTCGACGTGACGCCCTCGCCGCCAGCGGTCCATGCCGCGCTCGACCAGCCGCCGGGCCGGGCCGTCGCCCGGCATCCGGGACGGTCTTGGCCCGCCGTCCCCGGCCGGTGCGGAGGACGGTGGCGCGGCGGACACGAGTGGCGGCCAGGGCGGGGTCGCACTGTGGAGATCGATGATCGGGGGCCGGTCGGCGGCGCGTTCCCGTCCGCGGTACTCCGGTTCGTCCTTCGTGGACAGCACCGCGCCCGCCCACCGGCGGGTCGGCGCCAGCAGCCCTGTATCAGCGGCGATGGCCCCGCGTTCGGCCGCGGCCTCGCCGGTGCGGTCCAGCCGCTCGGCCAGGACGCGGGCGCGGTACAGCCGGGCGAGGGCGGCGAAGTCGGGCAGCTCCGCGTCGGTGAACCCGGCCGCGGCCACGCGATAGCAGGCTTCGGCTCCCGTCCAGTCCGCCTCGGCCTCCAGCACCTGCCCTCTGCTGAACGAGCAGTCGGCCCGCGCTCGTGCGACCACGTCCGCCGCCGCGTGCGGCTCGGCCGCGTCGACCAGTTCCTCGGCCGCGTCCAGCCAGGCCTTCCCCTCGGCGACGGCCGCCTCCGCCGGGGGCCAGCCGCGCCGCGCGTACTCCGGCCAGTGGTACTTCCCGTACTTCCCGGTCAGGCATACGACGGCCAGCGCGGCCATCGTGTGCGGCAACGCCAGTCCGGTCGGCCTGCGCACCTCGTCGTTCAGCCAGGCTTCGGCGACATGGGCGTCGTAGGAGGTGCTGTCCCGGCGGAAGTTCTGGGCGGACAGCACCCTGGTCCACCACAGCGGCGAGGCGTCCGCGGGGATCCGGCGGGTCAGCTCCCCCAGGACGACCACGGAGAGTCCCGCGGACGCGTACGCCGCCGCATTCGACGGCTGCACCAGGAAGGCATAGATCAATACGGTGCCGCTGGTGATACTCCCGAGGCCGTGGGCGAACGGCCAGACATACCGGACCGGCCAGCTGAGCCACTTGGTGACCATCAACTGCACCAGCATCATCGCGCAGACGGTGATGGCGATGTCCGACGCGTCATCGGGCAGAGCGTCGCGATCGCCTGCCACCACCAGCAGCAGCATGAGCACGTGGGTGATGATGTCCGTCGTCAGATACCAACGCCGGTCGTAGCGGCTCATCGCCCGTGTACCGGCCCGGCCGGCCCAGCACGCCGCCGTCGCCAGCGCACCCACGCCCAGGGCGGCGGCCGGGGAAACCGGCCGGTCGAGGACGACCGCGGCCACCGCTGCCGCCAGCGGCAACCAGACGAGCAGCCACGACACCGCCGACACCAGCCGGCCCAAGGCCTCCACCGGCCGGCCCGGCTCGCCGGACAATTCGGCCTTCAGGCGACGCTCATAGGTGAACCACCGCGACACCCGCCGGCCCACGTCGCTGGTCACCAGCCGACGCGCGGCGAACGCACCGGCCGCCGGCCACACCCACCACTCCCACCCCATCGGGTCGGCGTGCCGGACCACGGCGACGACGGCGTACCCCAGGGCGAACGTGGGTGTCCACACGCCCGCCATGACGGCTGAGACGACGAACAGGACGCGTCCCGCCGCGTCGTCCTGGAGCGCCTCGGCCCAGCCCGTGAAGCCGAGCAGCACGCCTGCAGGCAGGCCCAGAAGGTGTCGCACGCCGCGTCCCACGCGTCTCATCATCCCCGACGCTCTGTCAACTCCACAACAAGACCGGTACGTTGCTGAAGATCGGATGATGCGAAGTGCGGCGGCGGAGGCTGACGTGACCATCGAGACCACCGGCTCGGACCCCTCCGAGTTCACCCGGGCGTTGTTGGTGGGCACCAGCCTTGTCTTCGCGCTGCTGCGGTGGCGCGAGGCAGGTGGGACGACGCCGCGTGGACGGTTCCTCCTCGGCGCCGACCTGGTCCTCGCGATCGTCCTGGTGCCGCTCTCCGGACGGTTCGACGACCTGGTGACCTCACTCGCGGGGCAGTCGGCGCTGATCCCGCTCGCGGCCGGCCTGGTCGCGGGACTCGCGGGCATGGCCACGACGGGACTGGCCGCCGCCGCGGTGTTCGCCGTGGACGGTGGCGGAACGAGCACGCTCGCCTGGGTCGTCTCTCCCCTCCTGGTCGGCGCGGCACTACGCATGATTCGCCGCAAGCCAAGACTCTTGCCCCACCCGGAGCCGTGGTCGCGCGCAGCACTGCACCACCCGCACTCGCGCCTCGTCCGACAACTGCCGGGTGGCATGGAGCCCGTCCTTCCGGGTCCGTCCGACGTGTTCTGGGGAGTGACGGCCAGACTGGTCTGCGTTCTCCCTCTGCTGCTGGTGCTCCTGATCTCAGGAGAGGGGGAGCTGAAAGCGAGGATCGTCTGCGCGCTGCTTCTGTGGGGCATGCTTCTTGCCTATGACCGGGCCCGACGGCCTCTGTTGATGCCGCATCGTCTCCAGGCCCGCATCACCGACACCGGTGTGTTCCTGGTGCTTGTGGTGGTGGCCTCCGGGCCGCTCGGTGAGCTGTTGGCGCGGTGGTCGTCGTCCCACCCGTCGGTCAACTACTGGAAGGTGGCCCTGTTCGCCTTCGTCGTGGCGATGGTTCACCCGCTGGTCGAACCACGTTTCGACGGGCGACGACGCTCCTGGCTGCTCACCCGGTCGACGCGGTTCCTCTTCGGTACCGACCAGCTCGTGCTGGTCTGCGCGGCCTTCCCCTTCCTCGTCGGTGGCGTGTTCCATTCGACGCAGAAGCTGATGGAGGCCTCGGGCCTGGCTCTCGCCATCGGGTTCGGCCACGCAGGGCTTACCGCGGTCAATGCAACCCGCGGCGCACGGCGTATCGCGGACGTGATGCTCTTGCTGAAGGCGCCGTTCGGGAAACGGAAGCGTCTGCTCGACGCGTGGGTGTCCGACACCTTCTACCGGCGCAGATGGTGGCTGATACGTCGCCCCTTGGACTACTCACTGCCGCGGATGACGGCGACACTGGCCGAGCTCAGTGCTCAGTCCTCGGCTGCCACCGCGGGCGTGTACTGGCCCCTGCCCTGGGGTGAGCGAGTGAGACTCGACCACTCGTCCTGCACCGGGCTCCTCAAGCTGGCGGACCAGATGCTGGACCGGGTGGACGCCGGCTTTCCGCCCAGACCGGGCACCGGGCTGCACCGAGCACAGCAAACGGCCCGCGCCGATGTCGCGGGCCGTCGCAGCAACGTAGCTCAGTATCTGCACGACTTCGAGGGAACCGTCGCCGCGGCGAACCAGGCCGCCGACCACTACACCGCGATCGACGCCCCGTCCCACGCCGCCGTGGTACGCATCTTCGCCGCCGACCGGCTGTCCGGCGTCGGACAGCACGAGACCGCCGCCGCCCTGCTCGCGGACATCCCGGAAGACCTGCCACCGGTCATTCGCCGACTGCTGCTCATCAGCCGGGCGGCCTCGGCCCGTCGCGCCCACCGCACCACAGCCGCCCACGCTCTGCTGACCGCGGCAAGGGCCATACCCGCCCGCACCACTGTCGACTTCCGCAGGGCCTTCCTCGCCGAGAGGATCGCCTTCCCCTCGTTCGCGGAGGGCGCTCGAAGCGCCATGGTCTCGGACGAACTGGACCTCGATCGTGAACTCGGCGGCACCCACCCGAGCACGCGGTGATGCCTGCGGCGGACGAAGAGCGCGGCCGCGGTCCGCGCCGCCGGCGGAACGCGGGTCCGCCGGGCCGCCGTGCACCACATCGCCTGCGCGCCGCGTGCCGGTCGGTTCCTACGCAGAAGGGTCACCGGGAAGCCACGGGCTTGGTCGACGATACGACGTTGCTGCTCGCGGGCATCGTCGCGGCCGCGCCGGTCAGCGGGCGCCGCCCTCATCGCCGCCGCCACCTGCGCCGGAGCCACAGCCATGACTGCCGGAACGTTACGGTCCCGACGCCTCGATGAAAGCCCTGCCGGCTCAGGCGGCGTTGGGCTCGGGTCGCTCGATGCCTGCCGGTCCGGCACCCAGCGGGCGCCGCCGGTGCCCTGAGTGCTCCCGTCGGTTCACGATGGTGGAGACGTGCTCGCCAGTCGGTCCGGCTGTACGGTTCTCCCGGCGGCAAGATCGCGTTCCTCATCTGGCCGTACGAACGACAGGAGGAGACGTTCTCGATGGGGACCGTTGTGCACGTCCCACAGACGCGGGACATGATCGGGGACGAGCTTTCCGGAGACGAGGCGCTCACCGCGCTGAGGCACTACGGAGGCCGCCGACTGCTCCTCGACGCGTTCGCCCGGTTCCGCTACGCCGACGGCTTCACCAACTCCCGTTCGCTCGCGTTCCAAGTGGTCCTGGGCTTGGTGCCGTTCACCATTGCGCTGGTCGGCGTGGCGACCACCGTGCACACGGAGAGCGTGGGGCGGATCATCGGGCTCACCCTGGGCGAGATAGTGCCGGGCGCCAGCGCGAGTCTGGTCGAGGACGCTCTGGACGCCACCGCGCGCAGCGCCGGTTCCGGAGTCTGGAACGCCATCGCCATGTGGCTGGGACTGGCCTTCGCCGTACTCAACCTCGCCTCGGCGATGGGGCAGGTTGAGCGGGGCGCCAACCGCATCTACGGCATCGAACGCGATCGGCCGTTCCTGACCAAGTACGGGCGGTCCCTGCTCCTTGCCCTCGCAGCGGGCATGCCGATGGTCCTGGGGTTTCTCGTGCTCGTCGCGGGGGACGCCGTCGGGAACGCGGTGGTGGAGGCGCTCGGCTGGCCCCGGGAGTGGCTCGACTGGTGGCGGCCCCTCGAAGTGCCACTGGGCGCGGTTCTCGCTTGGGTCGCGTCGGCGGTGATCTTCCGATGGGCTCCACGCAGGGACCAGCCGGGCTACACATGGCTCGCGTTCGGCTCGGCGGTACACCTGGTCCTGTGGATCACGGCCACGTGGCTACTGGCGCTCTACGTTGCCAGGAGCGGATCATTCGGCGACCTGTACGGACCGCTGACGGCGTTCGTCGCCCTGCTGCTGTGGGCCAACCTGACCGGTGTGGCGCTGTTCCTGGGCATCGCGTTCGCCGCACAGCTCGAAGCGGCCCGGGCCGGAATCACCGAGGCCGTGCAGCCGGATCCAGGATCGGGACCGTGACCCCGACCCGTGAAACATGTTGCGGGCCGAGGAGGCCTGACACGCGCCACGCGGGCCGACTTGGACAACGTCGGCGCGACTGAGCCGCCGCAACATGCCCGTCGCGTGACAGTGCGTGGCATTCCCGTCCACGTGCTCGCCCGCGCGCTGCCCGCTCTACAACCATGCTCGGCGTGGGCTCCCTGACCTGCGGGCCGTACGTGCACGCTCACGTCCCGGCCCGTAATGATGCCGCACTGCGGCACCGGCTCGCCGGGTGGTGACCAGGGGCGACCGTCCGGCGCAGTGACCTCGCGCCGAGCGCTGCGGCGGGTCCACGAACTCCGTCGTGAGCACCCAGCACACGCGCCATGCCGGCACTGCCCTGCCCCTTCTGTATCGGCTTCGACACGCCAATTCAACAGGCAGACGGAGAACGACCAGCCCGTCCAGGGAAGGCCGCACTGGGACGGAGCGAGCAGTCCGCCGACCGTTCGCCGACCCGGACGCCGTGAGGCGGATCCCTCGGGCTCGTCCACGAGAGCCAAAAGAATTCGGGCGGCGATGTCGAGAACCCGTGACCGGCTCCGTCCCCGTGGTGAACGCGGCCGGAACGGGCCGCACCAGTACCGAGGAGAACCACGATGGCCAAGTACCTGCTGCTCAAGCACTACCGCGGCGCCCCGGCTTCGGTCAACGACGTCCCCATGGACCAGTGGGCGCCGGAGGAGATCTCGGCGCACATGCAGTACATGCGCGACTTCGCGGACCGGCTCGAGACGACCGGCGAGTTCGTCGACGCTCAGGCGCTCGCCCCCGAGGGGACGTTCGTCCGGTTCGACGGCGAGGGGTGCCCGCCGGTCACCGCAGGCCCGTTCGCCGAGACCAAGGACCTGATCGCCGGCTGGATGGTGATCGACGTCGACAGCCACGAGCGCGCTGTCGAGCTGGCCGGGGAGTTGTCGGCCGCCCCCGGAGCAGGTGGGAAGCCGATCCACGAGTGGCTCGAACTGCGCCCGTTCTACGGCGTGTCGTCGCCCACCATCACGGAGTGACCCCTCAGCCGGACGAGGCCCTGGCTCCCTCGCGGGGCACGGCCGCCAACACGTCGCGCGCGTGATCCGCGGCACGACCTGTTCGGCTTGGCGTGGCGTCAGGCCGCGGCGTGGTCACCGCAGCTGTCGGAACCGTTTTCGAGAGTTCCGCCGGCGCCGATCGCGGGCGCGGGCGCGCGGCCGAGTCGAGCCTGCGACACCCGCTGCCGCGCGGACGCCATACCCGCGCGGCACACGCCGTCCTCTACCCGAGGGTGAGCATCGCCTCTGCGACCTCGTCGACCGCCGCATCGGGGATCGCGGTGGCGGCCTCATCGAGGACGAGCAGCCGCGCCCCGGGGATCTCGCGCGCGATCGCCTCGCCGTTGCCGACGGGGAAGAACCGGTCGCGGCGGCCGTGGACGACGAGCGTGGGCATCTCGATCTCGGGCAGGCGTTCGCGCCAGCGGGGTTTGCAGTCGAGCCTGGAAAACACCATGCCCATCTGGTTGGCCATCTGGACCGGGGCTGCGGTGCCGGGCGTGCGGTCCCAGATACGCGCGGCGATCGCGCGCGCGGCGACGGGGTCGTTGCCGAGGATCTCCGCGCCGACTGCGGCGAAGTCCGCCACCGCCTCGCGGTCGGCCCAGTCGGGCATCGGACGCGCGAAGAGCCGGCTCATCGTCGCCTGGTCATGGTCGGGGAGGTCGGCGTCGGGCCGGCCGGGAGCAACCGCGCGGGTACCCGCCAGGGTGAGCGCCGAGAACGCGCCCGGATGGTCGAGCGCGGCCACCTGGGCGACCATCCCGCCGACGCCGATCCCCGCGAGGTGCGCGGGCCCGCCGCCGAGCGCGTCGGCAAGGGCCGCCGCGTCGGCGGCGAGGTCGCGCAGGGTGTAGGGGAGCGCCTTCGAGGCCGCCGTCGTCGACTCTCCGCTGTCGCGCAGGTCGTAGCGCACCACGCGGCGCCCGCCGACGGCGAGGCGCTCGCACAGTGCGTCGGGCCAGGAGAGCATCGTCGTGCCGCCCGCGAGCAGGACGAGTGGCGCGTCGTTGTCACCGAACGACTCGATGCCCAAGGCGATCTCATTGACGTTGACAGTGGTCATCGGATCACCGGGAGGACGTCGTAGGTCAGGTGCGTCGCGGTCGATGTCGAGGTCACGCTCCGCTGCATCAGCGTGCGCGGCGCTCCGCCGGTGAACAGTGGCGTCCCGGCACCCAGCACGACGGGCGCGAGGTGCAGCGTCAGCGAGTCGACCAGCCCGGCATCGAGCGCCGAGCCGATGGTGGCGCCGCCGCCCATGAGGACGACGTCGAGGTCCTCGCCGCGGTCCGACGACGCCGCCTCGGCCCGCTCGCGGGCTGCGCTGACGGCGTCGGGCAGACCGGTGGTGACGAACGTCCAGTCGAGGTCGGTGAGCCGCACCGACTCCGGCGGCGAACTTGTCACGACGACGAAGGCGGGCTTGCCGACCTCGCCGGCGCCGTAGCCGGTCTTGTCGTCCCAGCCGTCCGGCCCGTCGACCATGTCGAAGAGATGGCGGCCGAGAACGACGGCACCCGAGCGGGCGGTCGCCTCGCGCAGGACCCGGCGGTCGTCGGGGTCGTCGGAAAACGCCCAGGTGTGCAGAGCCTCGCCGCCGGTACCCAGACCGTTGTCCGGGCCGGGGTCGGGCCCGGTGACGAAGCCGTCGAGCGAGACGGAGATGTCAGCGATGATTCGAGTCATACCAAGGCAGACCCGATCCGCCGCCCGAACTCATCGCTCACGCACGAGGCGTGTGCCGGAAGTGAACCTGACAGCACGACGCCCGAAGCGGCACGTCGGACGTACGGCGGACGGCCGCCCCGGAGTACCTCAGAGGCGCATATGTCATATGCGCAGGTCAAAGGCTATGGCCACTTTGGTGCCCGGAATGGCCGGGCGAAGGGCTCCGGCCGTCCATCCGTGAAGGCGACGACCGCCGCATGGCCAGTCGTAGCGAAACCAGGCGATCCAGGTCCGCTGATTCCGCCCGGCCGCCGATGACAGCAGTGCACCGTCGGTCAGCGCCGGTGCTGTGCGGCCATCCACTGCCAGATGTGCGTTCCGTTGTTGCTGGGGTCGTTGCGGGCGACGTAGATCCACGACCAGTGGCCGGCGAACTGGTGGCCGTTCCAGATGACGTGGTCGTAGAGCGTCATCAGTGAGCCGGGGATGAGGTCGTGCGCGTGGGCGGTGTTGGCCTGTGGGTCCACGGTGGTGTCGTCGCGGGAGGTGACGAGCCAGCTGGGGATGCTGATCTTTGCCAGTTCGGCGTCGGGGATCAGCGGTGCGCCGCCGGGCGGGAAGGACGTGACAACGCCGCAGATCGGCACGGATGCGGCGAACAGGGTGGGGTAGACGGTGGTCATCTTCATGCTCATGTAGCCGCCGTTGCTGCAGCCGGCGACGTAGATCCGGTCGTGGTCGATGCGGTTCCTGCTCGCGACATCGCCGATGATCTCGCGGATGCGTGGAGCGAAGCGGGGGCCGTCCTGCATCCAGGCGGAGGTGCTCTGCGGGGCGAGGACGTAGGCGCCGTCGAAGATGCGTTGTGCCTGGGGAGTGGCGAAGCCCAGTGCGCCGCGGTTGGCTCGCAGCGTGGTCTCGTTGTCGTAGTAGTTGTCGGGCAGTGAGGCGCCCTCGCCTCCGCCGTGCAGCCAGACGATCAGCGGGTGTTTGCCTCGTCGGGGGGAGTGGGAGCGGGTAGGCGAGTACAGCCGGTACTTCATTCCCGAGCCGGAGACGTGGGAGCTGAACGCGTCGACCTCGGGGTCCGACAGCCGACGGCCCTGCACGAAGTTCTTGATGGTGATCGATCGGTGGTCGCGTAAGGCGATCGGGGCGTGCTGAGTGATGGTGTAGGCGAGGTCGAGCATGACGTTGCGGCCCTTGCCCGCGATGTAGCCGAGGGTGCTGCCGCCGATCTGGCCTTCGGCGTAGCTCAGGTCGAGGACGATATTGCCGCGATGGTCGAGCCGGACGGCGGTCACCGTACGGTCGAGGTCGTACTCGCTGAAGATGACGTCGTCGGCGGCGATGGGGATCGGGCTGGTGGCTTTGGCGTGCACCGTGAAGGTGGCGGTGCTCAGACTGGCCGGGTCGATCGGGCCGAGCCGGGCGGTGTTGAGGGTGATCGAGGTGACCTGTTCGCCACCGTCGAGCACCTGGGCGTTCAGGGTGAATCTCACGCTGGTGGTTGCGGGGTCGTCGGCATACGCGGCGACGCCGGGCAGGGATAGGCCGGCGGCGGTGCCCGTGCCGGCGGCCAGAATGGCGCGACGGCTGATCGGTGTTGCCATGCGGACTCCTTGAGTGATGGGGAGGCTTCATCTCGGCCTGGGTGCCGAATCCGGCGGTGAGCACCTCCAGTTGACAGTGGCCCGTCATGTACAGGATCAGGTTGGGCAGTGTCGTGAGCAAGACGCAGGCGAGCACCATCGGCACGTTCCCGGCGTCGATGCGTAGTGGACAGGTAGTGCTTCGCTGTTCTCCAGACGGTGACGGCGGGCCTTGGGCCGGGTGGCAGTCCGAACGCCAACGCCTCGGTGGCCTTGACCTGTCGGCCGGTGAAGATGAGGTCTTTCGCCTTGGGGGAGCCGATGGGCCGGGGCCGTCGTTGCGTGCCGTCGGCGCTCGCTATCAGGCCGGCCGGGATCTCCGGCTGACCGAGCAGGGCGTCTGCGGCCGCGATGCCGATGCTGGTGTCCTGCCTCACGCAAGCCTGCGGTGGGCGGGACGAGTTGATGCTTCACGGCCGGCGCGGTGCAGGCGGCGTGCTTCGCCCGACCGGCCTGGGACCCGTCCCTCCAACCGGTAGGTGAAGTTTCCTCGGCCGCTCTTGCGGCCGAGGTGGCCCGCCGTGACCAAGCGGCGCAGCAGAGCCGGCGGTGCGTACAGCGGTTCGTTGAACTGCGGCGTCGGGACCGGGAGGGGCTTCCATCCACCGTCGGGAAGGGGCGCGGTGGATCAAGCTGGCTTTCTCCACCCGTGTCACGGCGGGGAGGGACGGGTCCGGGACTGGCCCAGGGGCGGGCAAGGCGTCGCCGAAGGCGTCATTGACATGCCCGGGACATCTGAGTAACGTCCGGGACACATTAGAAAGCGCTTTCTGTCTTTCCGCTCGCGCCTGAGCGCGTCCGCCGCGCGGGGCGCATCTCCTGACAGGGGAGTGCCGATATGTACTCGACCCAGTACAGACCAGTGCCACCGTCAGGAACGCCAAGGGCATCAGGCGCAGCCGTCGGCGAGTCTGATGAGGCCGTCTGTTGTCCAGGCTGCAGTGGTCGTCCTCGTCCTGTTGTTCGTCCTGTTCGTGGTACGCCTCCGCCCGGCCCTCGGCGGCACGGTGCGGCGCCATAACCGTGCCACGGGCTCCGGCACCTGCGAGTCCGCCGACAGAGCCGAGCCGCTCGCCGTCCACCCGGGCACACCCGACAAGCCAACCAAAGTACCCACCCCACCCCACCCCACTCCGGGCCGCCCCGCCCCGGTGCAAGCGGGTGCGGGCATCGGAAAGATCCACTCACTCAGCTGAGGAGGAACCGCATGAGGTCGTCGCTCCTGAAACTCCCCGTACCGAAGCGGCCGTTACGTGCCTTACGCGGCGTTACGGCTCTCGCGCTCGCCCTGCTGCTCGGCGGAACGGCGGTGTCGGCCGGCAGTGACAGCGCCGCCGCGCAGACCCTGGCACCGCTGGCGGAGACGTCCCCCACCGGCTTCGCCGCCGTCAACGCGCTCGGTCAGAACGGCACTACCGGCGGAGCCGGCGGGCCGACCGTGACCGCCACCAACACCCAGCAGTTCCTGGACTACATCGACACGACCGGCCCGCTGGTCATCCGGGTGCAGGGCACCATCAACATCACCAGCAAGCAGGGCGTGCGCCCGAACAAGACCATCATCGGGGTCGGTTCCTCGGCGGTCATCAACGGCGGCGGCCTGGACTTCTACCGCTCCTACAACGTCATCGTGCGCAACCTCAAGTTCACCAACGCCGAGGACGACGCCGTCAACGTCGGCCAGGAGTCCCACCACATCTGGATCGACCACAACGAGTTCGTCGCACCGGTCGACGGGGCAATCGACATCGTCCGCGCCTCCCAGTACGTCACCGTGTCGTGGAACTGGTTCAACAAGACCGACAAGAGCATGCTGCTCGGGCACTCCGACGGCAACGGCAGCCAGGACGCGGCCAAACTGAAAGTCTCCATCCACCACAACTTCTTCGACGGCTCGCGTCAGCGGCATCCGCGGGTGCGGTTCGGTGAGCCGGTGCACATCTACAACAACTACTACAAGGGGAACGCCATATACGGCGTCGCATCGACCATGAACGCGGGCGTGGTGGTCGAGGGCAACTACTTCGAAAGCGTTCCGTATCCCTGCTACTCCGCCAGCGGGTACGACGAGTCAGGGCCGGGCCGTCTGGTGCAGCGCAGCAACGTCTTCACCGGGTCTGGTACCTGCGAGACCAACGGGACGGTGGCCGAGCCACGCACGTACTACTCGTACACGCTGGACCCGACGGCCGACGTTCCCTCCCTCGTCCGGGCCGGGGTGGGGGTCGGGAAGATCGGCTCCTGAACGGTCTTGCCCTGGATCACTTGCATGTCGGGTGCCGGTCTCGTTTCGGAGGCCGGCACTCCGCTGTCACCGGTCACCAGCCGCCCGAAGCTGCCTGAAGCCGCCTGATCTGCGCATCCGGAGCCCGCCGCTGTTCGTGGACGGTCGCGAGTGAGAGGGCTGGGACGGGATCACCGCGCCGGGCGCTGTGGTGAACAGGTCCTCGAGCGCGGCTCGGCGCCGCCGGTAGAGCCACTGTGTGGTGTCGGTGCCCAGGCTCCTACTGCGGCGGCGGGCAGTTGGGTGGGGTGGAGTCCCACCCCTCCCACCGAGCTTCTGGGTCCAACTCTTTTCCTGCACGGCACGCAACCGTTTGGCTGTCCCGCGTGTCACACCAGGCGAGAGTGACCAACTCCGAAGCACACAAGGGGGAAACATGAGATTCAACCGTTCTGCCCTGACTGTCGCCGCATTCGCTGCTCTGGCGGTGGGAACCACGACCGCCCTGGCGGCGCCCGCCTCCGCGGCACCCAACACCACGCCGCAGAAGGTCTGCGGAAGTGCCTACAAGACCGTCAACTCGGCACCCATCGGCTCGCTGGGCACTGTCTACCTGACGTACAACTCCGCGAACGGCGAGAACTGCGTGGCCACCATCCGCAACACCCCGGGCACCGCCGTGGACATGTCCACCTGGATCCACATCCCCGACACCCAGGAGTACGCCGAGGACTACGGGCGGTACACCTCGTACGCGGGACCGGCCTACGTATACGGCAAGGGCCACTGCGTCAGCTGGGGCGGCAGCATCAAGAACGTGTATGTGCAGGTGAACGACACCAACTGCGCTGCCCGCAAGGAGCACCGGGTCACCTCCATCCGCTGACCCACCGCTCGACGCCAACACCAGCGCATGCCTGTGCGGGGGAACATCTGCTGGGGCGCGCTGGTTACAGGAAGCGTGGTTGTGGAGGGGACAGTGTCCCCGGGCCTCACCTATAGCCCATGAGGACGATCGTTCGGCTGAAGCCTCATGGAGCCTTTCGCCGCGTAGGCGACCGCCCTTCACGACCACGCTCTTCATTGCAGCCGCTGTCCGGGGTCCGTCCCGGACAGCGGCTGCTCCGCAGGGCGCTGCGCTGCAAGGAGGCGCCGGCCTGGCCCGGCACTGAACGGCAGGTCAGCGCGGTGCCGAGTAGGGAGGTCGGTGGGGGAGAGGTCGGGTCTGGTGCGGTGCCGGCGGGCGGGGTGATGTCACCGACCGCAGACCGCGATGTCAGCCACTCGCCCACGGTGGCCGGACCGGTGGTCAACACAGCGCCCACGGCGCCGTCAGCTGATACGCGGTGAACAAGTCCTCGCGCGCGGCCCCTGGGTGACCGTACCCGCGAGCCGCAGTAGGTCGAAGGCGACGAACTGGCCGGGCCACCGATCGGCGAGCCGGGCCGCCGCGCCGTCGCAGCCGGCCCTGGAGCCGCTCGAACGCGAGCCGCTCGGACTCCCACACGATCAACTCCCCGTCCAGCGCCGTGGAATCCGGCAACGGCCGCTTCTGTGGGGTTCTGGGTTGTGGCGTTAGCGAGTGGTTCACGTTGGTGCAGCTCAGCGCCATTGGGTGGCCATCTCGTTGACGAGGCTGCCGGGGCGCCCGGGTGGCATTGCGGGGCCGTGCACCGGGTACTGTCGCCGGGCGGTCCGCATCATGGCGAGGGTGTCCACGTCGTTCGCCACAAGACGAACTCGGACGCCCTCATGCTCGTCTCCGCAGGCACCCCTTGGACCACCCCACCAGGAGGAACCAGTGTCATCCCCGCAACCGCTCACCCCCGAGGAGAAACTCGCCGACGCGAAGAAGCAGCTGAGCCTCCCGCGTATCGTCGTGATCTGCGGCTCCACCCGCTTCATGACCGAGGTGACCGAGGCCGATCTGCGGGAGACCAAAGCCGGAAGGATTGTCGTCAAACCGGGCTGTGACATGAAGTCGCCGCACGAACTTGGGTCCGATCCTGTCGAGGCCGAGACGCTGAAGGTTCGACTCGACGATCTGCATCGAGCGAAGATCCGGCTCGCTGATGAGGTGCTCGTAGTCGGCGACTACATCGGAGACAGCACCCGAGCCGAAATCGCCTACGCCCGGTCGCTGGGCAAGCCCGTGCGGTTCACGCACCCCGAAGTCGCCCCCGACGCCTGACCGCCCGCCCCCACCGAAGCCAGGGCTCACCTCCGCGACCTCGCCACCAACCTCGCCCACCACTATGCGCCGTCACCAACGTCCTGACCCGCAACAGCCAATTGGGAGACGCGACGCGATCGCTTTGTCTCCTCCGAAATTGACAAGGCGCGCCCGGTGCGGCGCCATCGGCAGGTCGAGTCTCACTTCGGACTCCTCATCGCGACGAATGCTGGTCGGGGTCCAGAGCTGGCAAGGTGCTCGGCTCGTGAAACTGGTACTGACTGAGCCGGTGATACTCACCGCCGGCTCGCAGTAGCTGCGTGTGCGTTCCCTTCTCCACGATCCGACCGTCCTGCAGTACGACGATGACGTTGGCGTCCCGGATGGTGGAGAGCCGATGGGCGATCACCAGGCATGTGCGGCCATGCCGCAGCCGCGAGGTCGCCCGTTGCAGGAGGAGCTCGGTGCGGGCATCGACCGCACTGGTGGCCTCATCGAGGATCAGCACGGCTGGGTCAGCGATGAACGCGCGCGCGATGCAAATCAGCTGTCGCTCGCCCTCGCTCAGGCGTCCGTCCGCACTGTCGACCACCGTGTCGTAGCCTTGTGGAAGAGCGTGCACGATGTGGCTGACACCACAGGCCTGAGCAGCTTGCTCGATCTGCTCAAGTGTGGCATCCGGCCGCCCGTAGGCGATGTTGTCGCGAATGGTCCCGCCGAACAGCCACGGCTCTTGAGGAACGAGCCCGATCTCGGAGCGCAACGTGTCCCGTGACACCGAGGTGATGTCTGTGCCGTCGACGAGAATGTGTCCACTGCCAACGTCGTAGAACCGCATCAGCAGGTTCATCAGGGTCGTCTTCCCGGCGCCCGACGCGCCGACGATCGCTGCGGTCCGCCCCGGCTCGACGACCAGGTCGAGGTCCTTGATGGTCGGCTCGCGGTTGTAGCCGAACGACACGTGCTCGAACGTGATCCGGCGCGGCCGAACGGCCGGCAGCCGTCCCTGGCTAGCAGGGTCCTCCTCCGGCTCGTCGAGAAGGGCGAACACGCGGGCAGCCGACGCGATACCCGACTGGAACAGGTTGGACATCGAGGCGAGCATTCCGAGTGGCTGTGAGTATTGCCTCGAGTACTGGACGAACGCAACGACTCCGCCCAGGGTCAGCTGCCCGCTGATCACCCTGAAGGCACCGACGACGCAGAGCAGGACGTAACTCAGGTTTCCGATGAACAGCACCAGCGGGGCGATCAGGCCGGACATGAACTGCGCGAGATGGCTCGCCTTCTTCACCTCGGCGTTCCTGTTCGCGAACGTCTCGCGGAACGCGCCTCCGCGGTCAAACACGGTGACGAGTTCGTGGCCGGAGTAGGACTCCTCGATATGCGCGTTGAGTTCTCCGGTCAGTCGCCACTGGTCGCCGAACAGCCGTTGGCTTCGCTTCGCCATCACGGCCCCGATGGCGAGGGTCAGCGGTATCGAGATCAACGCAAGCAGTGTCAGCAGGGGTGAGATGCTCAGCATCATGGCCAGTGCGCCGACGACGGTGAGCAGGGCGAAGAGCAACTGGGTCAGCGTCTGGCTGAGCGAGGTCGCGATGTTATCGATGTCGTTGGTCATCCGTGACAGCAGCTCGCCGCGCGAAGAGCCGTTGAGGTAGCGGACCGGAAGCCGATTGAGCTTCGCCTCGACGTCGTTACGCAGAGTTTCCATGATGCGAGCGATCGCGCTGTTCTGGATATATTGCTGGCTGAATCCCGCCAGGGTGCCGAAGCTATATAGGCAGGCGGCTATCAGCAATAGATGTCCTACATAACCGAAGTCGATGCCGGACCCGGGCGTGACGTTCAGCCTGTCGATAATGTCCGCGAAGCTGTTTCGGCCGCTGTCGCGCAGCGCCTGCACGGCAGCCTCTTTGGTCTGTCCTGTTGGCAAACCGGCGCCCAGGGTGCCGGCCAACACCGCATCGATCGCACGGCCCCAGATCCGCGGGCCGACCAGGTAGGCCAGTACGCCGAACACAGCCAGAGCGAACGAACCGATCACCGACACCCGGACTTGCCGGAACAGGCCTGCCAGTCGGCGCGACGTTGCGGCGAAGCTCGCGCCGTCTTCGAGCTGACCACGCTCCCGGCGGCTCATGCCGATACCCCGATCGCGTCCTGCGAAGCCACGAGCTCCTGGTACGTCTGACAGTTGTCCATCAGTGATTGATGTGTCCCGTCGCCGACGATGCTGCCCTCGTGGAGCACCACGATCCGTTCGGCACTGCGGATACTGGCAGTCCGCTGCGACACCAGCAGGACTGTCGCGTCGGCCGTGGCTGTGCGCAGCGCTGCCAGTAGCCGTGCGGATGTTTCGGAATCGAGCGCCGAGACCGGATCGTCAAGAAGGAGGACGCGCGGGGCGGCAACGAGTGCGCGGGCAATGCACAACCGTTGCCGCTGGCCGCCGGAGACGTTCGTTCCACCCTGGGCGATCGGTGACTTGAGTCCGTCGTCCATCGCGGCGACGAACTCGCGAGCCTGCGCGACCTCCAGCGCCTCCCAGAGCTCGGCGTCAGTGGCGTCCGGCCTGGCCAGCCGCAGATTGCTTGCGACCGTGCCTCTGAAAAGCAGCGAACGCTGCGGAACGATCGCGAGCTGACCGCGCAGCACAGTGAGATCGATGGTGCGCAGATCAACGCCGTCCAGCCGGACGGATCCGGATGTCGCGTCCTGAAGTCTCGCGACGATCGACAGCAGGGTGGTCTTGCCGGCACCCATCGATCCGACGATCGCCACCGTGCTGCCGGGCTCAACCCGTAGGTCGATGCCGGACAGGACGTCGGCATCGGCGCCCGGGTACCGCAGCGCAACGCCGCGCAGCTCCAACTCACCGCGGATCGGGACCGAGCTGGCGGGTACGCCCGATGGCCGGAGCATAGGGGTGGAGTTGAGCACCGCCTGAATACGTTCCGCCGCGACCATCACTCTTGGCAACATCATCACCGCCGAGGCGGCCATCATGGCTGCCCCGAGGATCAGGACCAGGTAGGTGACGTAGGCTGTCAGACCGCCGATCAGCAGCTGTCCCGACTCGACCCGGTGGCCACCGAACCACACCACGGCCAAGATCGAGAGATCGGTGATCAGCATGACGGCCGGAACGAACGTCCCGTTCAGCCGCCCCATCGACCGGGTTGCCACCGCCAGCTCGTTGTTCACCTGCCCGAACCGCTCGGCCTCGAAGCGCTCGCGGGTGAACGCGCGAATCACCGTGAGACCCATCAACTGCTCGCGCAAGACCCGGTTGATCGCATCCAGCCGGTCCTGCATCCGGCGCGACACCTGAGTCATCCAGCGAAGGACCACCGCCAACACCACACCCAGTACGACGACTGCCACGACGATCAGGAGGGACAGGCCAGCATCCGCACGCAACGCCATATAGGCCCCGCCCAGCATCGTGATCGGTGCGGCGGCCGCCACTGTGCCGAAGGTGAGCAGGAACGCCTGTATTTGCTGGACGTCGTCGGTGCTGCGAGTGATCAGTGTCGGCGTGCCGAAGTCCTGATGTTCCCGGCTGGAGAAAGTCGCGATCTTGTCGTAGACGTCTGACCGCAGGTCGTGCGCAGCGTTTGTGGCCGCGCGCGTTCCGGCATAGGACGAGATCGCCGCTGCCAGCAACTGGACGATACTGACGACCACCATCCACCCGCCGGCCGTCCAGATGTGCCCGACGTCCGTGCGCATTAGGCCGTTGTCGATCAGATCCGCATTGATCGTCGGCAGATACAAGGTGGCGGTGACGCTGACCAACTGGAAGACGATCAGGCCGGCGAACCACCATCGGTGCTTGGCGAACTGAGCAAGGACCAGCCGCATCGGTCAACCTTTCGTAGGAGGTGCTCAGGCGATGACGAAGCTGGGGTGCAACAGTCCGGCGGGGTCGTACCTACGGGCCAGCTGCAGCAATCGGTCACGACGCTCGGCGTCGAACAGTGCTGCGGCGGTACGTTGGTCGGGTCGTCCGAGAGTGAAGTTCGGCGAGCTGCCTACGGCGGTCCCGGACCAGCCGGCCAACAGTTCATCCTGCAGCGCCCGCGCACTTGCCGCGTTCGACTTGGTTGTCGGGGCTACCACACCTACGACACACAGCAGGTACATCGCCTCGCGGTGGCTGACTGCGTTCGGCACCCTCGGCGGAGTGGACAGCGCCCCACCGAGATGACGAACCGAAACGATGGAGCGAACCGACCGGCCTGGCGCCGATGCGGCGATGGCGTCGCGGAGGCGTTCCTCGTCGATCGCCCGCAACAAGACGTTGTCGGCGAGATACGCATGCGGCTGATCCGGTTCACTGAAGACGGTGTCGGACCGCCGGTACGGGATCTCCTGCAAACCGTCGTACGCAGGTTTCAACGCCCGCAACGGGGCGACCAACTCGTCTGCCTCCGCAGCCGAACCCAGGTAGGCGATCTGGACATGGGCCATGTGCCGCTTGGAAACTTCAAGCGTGGTCATCGCCGAGGTCATCTCCGGGGGCATTGTCGCCGTCCAATGCAACCAGGTTGAGACCACCTCCGGCGTCTCGCCCAGGTCGAACATCAGACCGCCCCCGACCAGCTTGGCGACCGGCATCAAAGCCATCTCCAGCGCGGTCACGATGCCGAAGCTCCCGCCACCGCCGCGGAGCGCCCAGAACAGGTCCGGATCCTCGTGTTCCGAAACCGTCAGCAGGGAGCCGTCGACGGTGACCAGCTCCAAGCGCGTGACGTGGTCCGCGGCGAAGCCGTAGCGACGAGCCATCAGCCCGATGCCGCCGCCGAGCGTGTAGGAGACAGCGCCGACACCGGGCATGCTCCCAGACAGCGGTGCCAGATCGTAGCGTGCGGTGGCCTCGATCACGTCGTGCCACCGCGCTCCAGCGCCCACCCATGCGGTGCCGGCACTGGGGTCGACATCGACACTGTCCATCCTTCGCGTCGACACCAATACACCTTCACCGACGAGCGGGTTGGCGAGTCCATGTCCCGTGGCCTGGACCGCGATCGGCATACATGACTCCGCGGCGTGCCGGACGGCCGCCACCACGTCGCCGGCGGCCCGTGCCGCCACCACGTGGGCTGGCTGATGTTGCTCCCGCAACTGGAAGCCGGCACGGTGCTCGTCGTACTCGGCAGACTCTGGGTGGTACGCCACCGGTGATTCGGCGTCGGTCGTGTTGGCACTCATCGCGAGCACCTTTCTGGATCGGGGGGTGCGTGCGCACACCCACGGCGAACAGGCAGCTCGTAGGTACGCATCCACCAGCCTGACCGGGATATGCGCCGCATCGTGTCGCAATTCCTGAAAAGATCGGTGTGTGACCCCAGATCGCTTCTTCACCCTGATGCTGCTCCTCGAATCGAGGGATGCCGTGACCACACAGGAACTTGCCTCGGCGCTCGGGGTGTCCCTTCGAACCATCACCCGAGACCTGAACTGGCTCCGCGACGCCGGACTGCCGGTGACCGCACAACGGGGCCGCCTCGGAGGCGTGACCATGCCACCCGGATCCGGACTCGACCTCACGCGACTCACGCCGGACGAGCGTGATCATCTGTCGCTCACCGGGCTGGACGAGAAGCAACGTGCGGAGCTCAACGCATCGGTCGAAAGCCGGCGCGCGCTCTCCAAGATCGTCGCTACACAGTCACGTCGAGGTCATGAGCTCCTGCCGCTCACCGACGTGGTGCACGTGGACAGCCGTCCCTGGCTCCAGGCACGAGCTTTCGGCACGACTCCGGCTTCGCTGATCGGCGCAGTGCGGCGAGGTCGCCGGCTACGGATCGAGTACGACAGCCCACGCGAGTCATGCCCACGCGACCTGGTCGTGGATCCCTACGGGCTGTTCGCCAAGGCCGGCATCTGGTACCTCGTCGCCGATTGTGCCCGAGTGCCACGGATGTACCGACTCGAACGGATCACGACGTGGAATGAAGTCGACCAGCCACGACGGATCCGCGAGAGCCAGACCCTGGCCACCGTCGCCGCAGCGCTCATCGATCAGTGGGAACACAACCACGCGATAGAGGTCAGCGCCACCATCGACCAGACCCAGATCGAGCGAGCGCAACGGATCTTTGGCCAACGACTCGT
Source organism: Streptomyces sp. NPDC050704 (assembly GCF_040654355.1). Lineage (NCBI taxonomy): Bacteria > Bacillati > Actinomycetota > Actinomycetes > Kitasatosporales > Streptomycetaceae > Streptomyces > Streptomyces sp. NPDC050704. The sequence goes on from NZ_JBFAHW010000100.1 coordinate 32,684, forward strand.
CCCGGACGACCATGAAGAATCCGCCACCGGCCACAAGGTAACAATCCGCTTCCTGCATCTGGAGGACGTGCGAGCACTACTGCCGTTCGGGAGCGCCATCACTGTGCACGGCCCCACCGAAGCCAGGGCTCACCTCCGCGACCTCGCCACCGACCTCGCCCACCACTATGCGCCGTCACCAACGTCCTGACCCGCAACATCTAGATCTCAAGGCGGCGTGGAAAGCGTGGAAGAACCACCGCGACGGTGAAGACGCGGACGAGGAATTGGCGAAGGAGGGCGGCCCCAGCTCGTTGGAGGCCGCCGCGTCGGCCGGTTTCGGCATCCGTGATGATCGTGGCGTAGCGGTGGCGCCGACGCAGGGCGAAGTCGTCCACGCCGATCACCCGCGGGACGGCCTGCTGCGGCAGTGGCAGGCGCCGCAGATGACGCAGTGCGGTGCTGCGGGAGATGGGCACGGCCAGCAGACCGGCGAGGCGTGCGGTCGCATGGCCGCACAACTCCCGCGCTACCTGGGATATCTGCCAGTCAAGCCGCACTGTGCGGCGCTGATGGCGGCTCAGCAGTCCCGGAATCTGCTCGCGGAAGGTCTGCTTCCGGCAGCCCAGGACCGTACAGACCAGCCGCCGTGCCCGCAGGCAGACGACGACCGGGCGGCCGTCGACCGGCACGTCCGTCACCGTCCGGCGGTGATACCCGTGCACCTTCCCCGGCGAAGTCCCGCACACCGGACACGGCACCGCCACGTCCCGCGTGCGGGCCGTGACCACCACCGCGTCACCACAGTCCTCCACGTCCTCGACGACGAGCACCGACAACCCGGAAAACACCGTGCTGATACGGGAGTTGACCTCCATCGCAAGATCATGACCGTGAATGGCTACCCGGCGTCACCACCGACTACGGGCCAGAGCCACTCGTTTGACAGTCCCGCACTCGCGGCACTCACCGCCGACCTACCCGCCGCGATCCTCGCCGACCTCCTCGGCCTGCATGTCAACACCGCCGTCCGCTCGGTCACCTACGCACGCCGAGAGTGGACCGACTACCTCGCCGCACGAGCCGCAGAGCACGGCAAGCCACAGCGGGACGAATAGCTCCCGATCAGTGGCATGAGAGGGCGTTTGGCAACGCATACGCCCGGCCCAGCTGCAACGTCTGGCTGGGTTTGATCGCCGTTGCGGGGAGCCCAGCCGGTACTGCTCAGCGGATCGTCGGGGTTCGCGGCGTGACCGCCTCGCGCAGTTCGGCGGCGGTCTGGGCGATGAGCTCGGAGAAGGTCGCGTCCGGGTCGGCCAGCCAGCGGGACGTGGCGCGCCGGGAGATCGCGATCGCCACGTCGATGATGAAGCGTGCCTCGCCGGACTCGACGCCGCGGCGCTCGAGCGCCCGCGCCAGTGCGCCGGCGATGTCGGCGAGCTTGATCAGGTCGCGTTCGGCCAGTGCCGGGCTGGCGGTGATCACCCCGACGCGGCGCAGCAGGAACTCGCGCGAGCGAAAGACCTCGTCGGCTGTCCCCAGCGCGGTCAGCAGCGCCTCGAACGGCGTGAGGCCCGGGGCGGCCGCTTCGACCTGGGCGACGAGGTGGGCCTCGAGCTCGTGGCCGGCGAAGAGGACTTCCCGCTTGTCGGGGAAGTAGCGGTAGAAGGAGCGCTCGGTCAGACCGGCGGTGCGCGCAATCTGCGCGACCGTGGTGCGTTCGAATCCCTGCGTCTCGAACAGCTCGAGCGCCGCGCGCTCGAGCCGGCCCTGTGCGTCGGACTCCCATCTCGGCATACCGACCAGCATATGACAGCAGAGGCTGTCGTCGCAGTACTATGATCGATGACAACAGATGCTGTCATAGCTCAGGAGATCCTTATGAAGGCTCTACAGTTCGACCGATTCGGTTCCCCGGGCGTGATCGTGCTCCGTGAGGTCCCGAAGCCGGAGCCGGGACCCGGCCAGATCCGGGTCGCCGTGCGGGCGTGCGGCCTGAACCCGGCCGACTGGGCGGTGGTCGACGGCCTCCTCGCAGACCGGTTACCGCCGCTGCCGCGCGGGCTCGGCTTCGAGGCCGCGGGCACCGTCGACGCGCTCGGTGAGGGCGTCACCGGCGCCGAGATCGGCGACGGCGTGTTCGGCCCGGCGACCTTCGACGGCCCGACGGCCGGGGCGGCCGAGTACGCGCTGATGTCGGCCTGGGCGCGCGTTCCCGAGGGCGTCACCGTCGAGCAGGCAGCCGCGCTGCCGATGGCGGCCGAGACGGCGTGGCACGCGCTCGACGGCCTCGGCGTCCAGCCGGGTGAGTTGCTGCTCGTCCACGGCGCGGGTTCCACCGTCGGCGAGGCGGCGGTGCGCTTCGCGCTGCACCGGGGTGTCCGGGTGATCGCCACCGCCGGGCCGGCGCGGGCCGCCGCCCTGGGAAAGATCGGCGCCCAGGTGACCGGCTACGGCGACGGCATGGTCGAACGCGTCGCCGCTCTGGCCGGAGGTCGCGTCGACCGTGCCCTGGACACGGCCCCGACCGGCGGCCGGATCGACCGGCCCGATCAGACCAGCCCAGCCGGTGGCTCGCTGCCGGCCCTCATCAAGCTGACCGGGGACCCCGACCGCGTCCTCACCGTCTCCGACTTCGCCGCCGCGACCGAGCTGGGTACCCGGATCGTCCACATCGACATGCGCTACGACCGGCTGGACGAGTTTGCCCGGCTGGCCGGCGAAGGCGTCCTGGCCGTATCGGTCGCCCGCACCTACACCCTCGACCAGATCCACGAGGCTGCCAAGCTCAGCCAGTCCCGTCGGCCCGGCGGCAAGCTCACGCTTGTCCTGTGACCGCCTTCCCGCCTGGCCAGGCGATCCCGCTGCCGAACAAGACGGTGATCCATTCCAACTCCCGCTTCTCGGCGGAAGAGGACGTTCGAGTGGCGGTTGGAGTCGACGACGCACGACGATGCAGCGCGCTGGCTGCCCAACAACTGGCGCTGCCATCCGCGACCGCGATGCCGGCGCCGGTCAGGTCCTCGTCTCCGGTGAGGAATAGCGCATGGTTGGAATGAGTACCTTCCACCAGTAATCAAGCACCTGAAGCGCGGCTGCGTGAGTGGGCAACGTGACCCGGACGCTCACGCCTACCGGTACCGGCTGCACAGTCCCGCCTTCAAGGGCGAGGAAGCTCACGGCGTGGCAGCGACCCGGATTGTCACTACTCCGGTTGCCCGCGCTGTCGCCGTCTCGGAGCGGCTTCAGGCAGACGAGGAGCCCTGCCTGTTCGCCAAACCGCCCAACTCGCCCAGCCACCGGCAGCGCCAGGACCACCACCACGTGCCGGACAGTTTCGCCGCACCCTGGCCTGGTCCATCGCCCGTCGCCCCGGCGGCACCATCGCCGGCGCCCTGCAGTATCGCCACCGACGCATTGAGATGTTCGAGGGCTACTGTCCCGTCTCAACGAAGCCAGTCGTCCATATGTCGCCTACCTGCGTGGACTGGATTGGGTGAGACATGTGGACTGGACTCGGTTCGTTGAGAAGGACAGCGACAGACCGTTCCAGAAGCTCACGGAACGGGCGAGGCCGCCCACGGACTCGATGTTGACGCGTTTGATCGCCGTGGCACCGGAAGCCGGCTCGACAGCTGGGCCCGGGTGGGCTTCGCACGTCTCTGAAATTTACGTACTCCGAGGGAACGTTTCGCGTGCGCGGCTCCTCAACAGGGCGACGGAACCCCTCGCCGCGTAGGAGGACCCATGCTGTACCGGCCTGCCACCCCCGCCCCGACCCGCGCTGCTGCGCTCGTCGTCTCGGTGCTCACCGTGGACGCTGTGCTCCACCTGTACTGGACGACGGGAGCCACCTGGCCCGCAACCGACGACAGGAGCCTCTCCCACGCGGTTCTCGGTACGGACGTGTCATTCACACCACCGATCCTGCTTCCTCTTGTCGCCCTGCTCCTCACCGCCGCCGCCTTAGTCCTCGCCCACTCTCGCCGGCCCCGCCACCTGCTACTCCGCGTCGGCACCCTGGCCGTGGCCGCGGGCCTCTCGCTGCGCGCTCTGGCGGGGATCTACTGGCTGTTCGCCAAGGAGACAGGCACCGCCTTCTACTGGCTCAACCTCATGCTCTACACCCCACTGTGCGCCGTCCTGGCCATCGCCGCTCTGCGCGTGGCGCGGTGGAAGGATGCGGCCCGTGCCCGATGAACGATCCGATGACCGGACGGTCCGCCTCGTGCGAGCCGCCCAGCGTGGCGACACCCTCGCCATGGCCGAACTCCTGGACGTCCTCGCCCCGTACGTGGGCCGCGTCTGCGCGCCCATAGCCCTGGACCAGGGCGCGGACGCTGCGCAGGAGACCCTGGTGGCGGTCTTCAAGTCGCTACGCACCCTCAAGGACCCGGCCGCCCTGCACGGCTGGGTCCGTGCCATCGCCGTGCGGGAGGGGATCCGCACCGCGCACCGAGCCGCTCGCACCGTACCGGCCGATCTCAGCGCGCTTCCCGCTCGCGGCGACCCCCAACTCTCCGCCGACATCAGGGACGTACTGGACCGGCTCTCCCCCGAGCACCGCGCGGTGCTGATGCTGCGTGACGTCGAGGGCCTGGACGAGCGCACCGCCGCCGCCTTGCTCGGCGTGCGCACGGGCACCGTCAAGTCGCGGCTGCATCGGGCCCGCGACACCTTCCGGAAGGCGTGGACGTCATGAACGAGCCCTGGCCCACCACCGACCTCGACCCCGTACGCCGCCTGCACGCCCTGGCCGGCGGCATTCGCGGTGCCCACGTGACCGAGGCGCACATCGACGCCCCCTTCGAACGGGTCTGGGCCCTGCTGGGCGACCTGGAGGGAGCCTTCGGGCAGGTCGTGCCCGACATGGAGCAGCTGCGCGTCGTCGGTCGGCAGGGCGAGCGCGTAGAGGCGATGGTGCGCAGCAGGTACGGGATGCGGGCACGACTGCGCGGGGTGCAGCGGCCCGGCTGGTGCTGGCTGCAGAGCCGGTTCCTGCTGCTCGGCGTGGCGGCGGCGCCCGAAGGCCCAGGCACTCGGGTGGCGTTCACTGGGGGCGTGCGCCTGCCGACCCATGCCGCCCTGATCCCCCTGGGCGTACGTCGTGAGGGCATCCGCAGCGTTCAGCGCCTGACGGCCCTGCTGTGACCGGGAAGCGACCGGCTCTGGGGGTCCGGAGCCGGTCCACGACTCGAAGCCGACGTGCCGGCCGGTCCTCGCCCTGAGACGGAAGCCCGAACGACTCGGTTCGTTGAGAAACGACTCGATTGAGTGAGACGGGACAGCTACGCCGGGACCAGTGACTCCGGCTTCCGCGACGAGGTCGAAGCCGAACAAGCCCTCGCCCACAGCCAGTACCTCGCCGAGGTGAGCGCGGACGCCGACCGGACGGTGCTGACCGGCCCAGTTGGCGCGGAGGCCGAAGCCAAGCTCGCCGAGTTCGCGCGCTGTGCCGTCTTCGACGGCCACGCCGAGAAACCTGTCATGGCCGACCACGTTCGGATGCCGGGCCTCGAACGCCCGCGCCGCCGGGATGACCGGGATGCCGGCCCGGAAGCCGACCATCAGCCGCCAGCTGGCACGGGCGGCCACGGACACCCCGCGGTGGACCGCGTGCGCGGAGGCGAGCAGCGGACCGGCGTCGGCCAGCAGTTGTCGGCCCGCGTCGGTCAGCGCTACGCCGTGGCGATCCCTGG
>NZ_JBFAHW010000101.1:0-37631 GCF_040654355.1 Streptomyces sp. NPDC050704
GACGGAGTGGGGCCGTCTCCGCCGACCCCGGCGTCATGCGGACCCGGTGACGCTCCAGGCGCCCACCTCCCGGTGGTCCGAGTCGCAGACGGCCGCCCGCTCGCCGGGCTTCAGCTCGTAGTGCTGGAGATTGCCGCCCCAGTAGCGCAGGATCCGGCCCAGCTCCCGAGCGGCGTTGCCGTCCCAGGCGGTGTCGCCCATGTCGACTTCGAGAAGGAACTTCACGTCGGCGATCTCCTCTTCCGGGTTCGTGTCGTTGTGCCCTCCCTTCAAGCGTGTCATTCAAGTGCTTCTTGAGACTTGAGCTGCTTGCCTGGCGGGCCTGGCTCGCTCCGTATCCTGAAACCCTCAAATCAGGGGAGGAGTCAGGGTGGGCGACCGACTGCGGGCCGTGGATCTCGCACGCGCGGCCGGTATCTCGACGCAGCAGGTCCGCAACTACGTGGAGACGGGCATCCTGCCTCCCGTCGAACGCACGGACAGCGGCTACCGGGTGTTCACGACCGCGCACGCCGAGGCACTCACCGCGGCCCGCGAGATGGCCGCCGGGCACGGCTGGCCGACGACCGGCGCGGTCATGCGTGCCGTGCACGGCGACGACCTGGAGACCGCGCTCGCCGTCCTCGACGCGAGCCACGCCGAACTGCACCGGGAGCGCGCCGAACTCGCCGAGGCCCTGCACGCCCTCGACACGATCCTCGTCGACCCGACGGCCCTGGGCGGCTCCGAGGAAGTGCAGGCACGCCCCCTCGCCGCCGGGCACGCACTCTCGCCGCACCGACCAAAGCCCCAAGTAGCTCCGCTACGAGAGACTTCGCCCGGCATGCCGAGAGCACGCACCGAACGACGCAGGAACGCACCCGCACTTCCCCGGAGCCGCCCAGCCGCACCGGGCGAGGGACTCCGCATCGGCGAGGTGGCCGATGCCATCGGCGTACAGGCGCCCGTACTGCGCCTGTGGGAGGAGCGTGGTCTGCTGCGGCCCACGCGTGAGAAGGCCACGGGATACCGCCGCTACTCCGCGTCCGAAGCACTGCTGGCGCAGGTCGTGGTGCTCCTGCGGCGCGGCAACCACTCCTTTGCCACGATCGCCTCGGTGCTGACCGAGCTGCGCGCCACCGGAAGCCCCGAGCGGGTACGGGCCGAACTGGCCGGGCGGGAGCGGGAGGTGCACCACCGGAGCCTGAGCCGACTGCGCGGCTCGGCGGCTCTCCACACCTATCTCCGGCAGCGTACGAGAGCGATTTGAGCGCACTCACCCCGGTGGAGGCAGTTCCGGCAGGGGCGGAAAGCGGCGGAGGAGCCCGGAGGCCCGTAACAGGCGGTGGATGCGGGGCTGGTCGGAGACGAGGCGGAGAGTGCCGTCGCGCTCCTTCGCCCGGCGGTCGGCCCGGCACAGCACACGCAGCCCCGAGCAGTCGAAGAACACCACCCGGCGCAGGTCCACCAGGACGTGAGGCCGAGGTCCCGCGGTCGCGGCGTCCAGGTGCTCGGCCAGAGCGCCGGCCGTCGCCATGTCGATCTCGTCCAGCACCTCGACGACGGTGAACCCGTCCCTCAGGTAGCTGTGGGCGTACGGGTTCGCCGTGGGGAGTCCGGACCCCGACGAGCCGCACTCGGGCGGTCGAGTGGCGGGGTCAGGGGCTTCCGACGGCATATCGGCTCCACCTCTACAGGGGAGGGCATATTCGATCTCGGTAGTTACCCCGGCTGTGCCGGAACCATCCCTGCCACGCCCTCCGCAAGATCTAGTTCACTCGACCCAGTGAATTTCGACCGCAACCGTTGACTTTTGGTCTTTGTGGTTACTCAACATGCCCTGTTCAAGGGGGTGTTGTGGACGTAGGGTCGCCGTGCTGCCCCAGCCCCTGGCGGCATCGCTGTCCGTACGCCTGTCGAACCAAGGGGGTTGGCGGTGGCCACGTCGTTGCGCACTCCGTCGGGAGGGCCGCCGCTGCTGACCGAGTGCGGTCTCATGGAGCCCGCGCTCGAAATGGAGTTCACCGCTCATTTCTCCCGCGCGGACGGGGAGTTCGCGGTGGAGTCGGCCGTGGTGGCGGTGACGCGGGTGATCGACGCCCCGCCGTCGTTCGTCGCCCCCGTCCTCGACGCCGGCCGTTCCGTGAGCAAGTGCCTGCTGGCGCGCAGCGCCGCCGACGAGTGCCGGATCGTCCTCACCGCGGACCCCTCGGGCATCACCGTGGCGGCCACCGACGACGTCAACGTCTCGCTGGAGACCGTCGACCAGGTCGCCGCCAAGAACCTGCCGCTCCTGACGGTCGTCGACGGGCTGGACCTCCATCACGGGCCGGACGGTCATGTGTGGGTCGTCTGGCAGGGCCCCTGGCGGGGGACGGACCCCGCCGCTGACGCCACCCCCGAAAGATCCGCCCAGCCTTAATGCATATGATGTGCAAGTGCGCAGCTACTGCATAAGAACGGCGACCCCCGGCGACCTCGACGGCGCGCGGTCCGTGATGCTCGACACCGTCTACCGGGACCTCGGCACAGGGTACGTACCGCGCTGGCACCGCGACATCATCGGCCTCGACCACAGCTACCTCGCGCCCGCCCGGCACACCCTGCTCGTCGCGGTCGACGAACGGGACGGCACCGTGGCCGCGACCGCCGCCCTGGACTCCCGGGGCCCGGCCCACCCGCCCAACCCGCGCCACCTCGCCGAGCGCTACCCCTCCGGGGAGACCGCCCAGCTGCGCCGCGTCTACGTACGCCCCGAGCACCGGCGACGGGGCCTGGCCCGGCGCCTCGTCCACCAGCTGCTCGACTTCGCGGCGGCGGACGGCGGCTACCGCGCCGTCTATCTGCACACGGATCCGGCGGTGCCCGGCGCCGAGGCGTTCTGGCGCTCGCTGGGCAAGGCCGTGCTCGACGAGCGCGAGGGGTCCGGCGGGGGACAGTCGGTCGTGCACTTCGAGGTCCCGCTGCCCTGAAGTGCTTCCCGGGCGCCCTTTCCCCTGCCCCGACGGGCGCCCGGCCTGCTCCGACGGATATCCCGCCCGCTCCGACGGGCGCCCGCTCGCACCGCTCCTCCCCATCTCACCCCCCCCACCAAGAAAGAGACCATGCGCTTCCTGCCGCGCCGTCGTCGGTTCGTCGCCGGCCTGCTGCTCGCCCCGCTGCTCTCCGGCTGCTTCGCCTCCGACGGCGGGGAAGGGGCGTCCTCCGACAGCGCGGACGGCTCCCGGCTGCGGGTCGCGCTCGCCTTCCCGCCCGCCGAGAACTTCTCCCCGTACGGTGCCGACGCCACCCTCCTCAGCCGCCTCGGCGTCACCGAGGGCCTGACCCGCCTCGACGCCAACGGCGCCGCGGCACCCGCGCTCGCCGAGTCGTGGAGCCGTGAGAACGACCGGAGCTGGCTGTTCACCCTGCGTGAGGCGGTCTTCCAGGACGGCACCGCGGTCACCCCGAAGGCCGTCGCCACGTCCCTCACCCGGGCCGCCCGCGCCGAGCCCGTGACCGCCGCCCTGTCCGGCGTCGAACTCACCGCCGAGGCCGCGGGTGACGCACGGGTACGGGTGACCACCGCCGACCCCGACCCCGTACTGCCGTGGCGGCTGTCGAGCCCCGGTCTGGTCGTGCTGTCGGCCAAGGCGTACGCGAAGAAGGACACCGTCGGCCCGGTCGGCACCGCCACCGGTCCCTTCGAACTGACCAAGGTCACCGGCACCACCGCGGCGACCCTGGACCGCTTCGACGACTACTGGGGCGGCCGGGCGCAGGCCTCCGGCATCGACGCGAAGTTCATAGCCGACGGCACCGCCCGTACGAACGCGCTGCGCACCGGCGAGACCGACATCGCCGAGGCCGTCCCCGTCTCCCAGGCCGCCGCCCTGGACAAGGCGACGCGCCGCGAGACGGCCACCACCCGCACCACGAGCCTGCTGCTCAACACCGGGTCCGGTCCCTTCAAGGACCCGAAGGCACGGGCCGCCGCCCGCGAGGCCGTCGACACCTCCGCCTTCGCCAAGGGCGTCTACGAGGGGTACGCCGACCCCGGCGCCGGCATCTACGGACCGGCCCTGACCTGGGCGGCCGACAAGCGCGTCAAGCCGACCGGCCGGGTCAAGTCGCGGGTCGCGGACGGCACTTCGGTCACCGTGGCCACGTACGACAACCGGCCCGAACTGCCCGAGGCCGCCCAGGTGCTCAAGCAGCAGCTGGAGAAGGCCGGGTTCAGGGTGAAGCTGGAGGTACGCGAGTACGCGCGGCTCGAAAGTGACGCGCTGGCCGGGAAGTTCGACGCGATCGTCTCCGCCCGCAACACCATGGTCGACACCGGCGACCCGGTCTCCATCCTCGCCAGCGACTACACCTGCGACGGCAGCTACAACCTCGCCCTGCTGTGCGACAAGGCGGTCGACAAGGCCGTCGCCGAGGCCGAGTCGATCGCCGACACCGCGAAGCGGCAGGACGCGGCGATGACCGCGGAGGCGGCCGTCCTCGGCACGGACGCGGTCGTGCCGCTGGTCCACCAGCGGATCATCACCGGCGTCGGCGCCGGGGTGAGCGGTGTCCTGCCCGACCCGTACGAGCGCGCCCTCGTCGGTGTCGGGACACGGCGCTGACGGCCGGGCGCCCCACGTGCTGAAGGCTGTCGGACGAGGCGCTGTCCTACGAGGTGGAGCGCCCGTGCTGCTCTGGCGGGCGCTCCTCGTCGGCGCCCTGCTGTGCGGCGTCGGGCTGCTGCCGTGGCTGTCGCGGACGGACCCGGCGCTCACCGTCCTCAAGGCGCGGTCCGAGGAACGGGCCCCGACCCCCGAGGTGTTGGACGCGATCAGGGCCCAACTGGGCCTGGACGCCGGGCCGTTCCACCTGCTGGGCGGCTGGCTCGGCGGACTGCTGCGCGGCCATGCGGGCCGGTCGTGGATCTCCGGTGCCGAGGTCATGCCGTCGGTCCTCCAGGCGCTGGGGGTCTCGCTCCTGCTGATGGCCACGGCGCTGGCCGTCGCCGTCGGCACGGCGGGGACCGTGTGCGCGCGAACGCTGTGGCTCGGTTCGGACCGGCGGCTCGACGGTCGGCGTTCCGCGGGTACCGGGTCGGCGCTGCTGTCCACGCTGCCGGACTTCCTGACCGCCTCGGTGCTCGCCGCCGTCGTCGGCGTACAACTCGGCTGGCTGCCCGCGCTCGGCTGGTACGGGCCCCAGTGGACGGTGTTGCCCGCGCTGTCGCTCGGCCTGCCCGCGGGCGCGCTGCTCGGACGGATGCTCGACGACATGCTGCCGGGCGCGTTCGCCGAGCCGTGGGCCCTGGCGGCCGCCGCACGCGGGGTCCCGGGCCGGAGCATCGCCCGGCAGGCGCTGCGCCGTTGCGTGCCAGGACTGCTCCCGAACGCCGGGCTGTTCGTCGTCGGCCTGACCGGCGGCGCGGTCGCCGTCGAGCAGATCTTCGACATCCCCGGACTCGGCCGCCTGACCCTGCAGTCGGCGGTGGCGCAGGACCTGCCCGTCCTCCAGGCCGGCACCCTCGCCCTGGTCCTGCTGGCGGCGGTCGCCGGCGGCCTCGCCCGGCTCGCGGCCCGGTCCCTCATCGGCCCGGCCCTGCGGGACGGCGCGCTCTCCTCACTGCACCGCCCGACACCACGGCGGCCCACGACACTGCCCCTGCTGTACGGGGGAGTGCTGCTCGGAGTCATCACGCTGGGCCTGTCGCGGGACCCGCTGGCCCTGGACACCACCGCAAAGCTCCGATCCCCTTCCTGGACACACCCGTTCGGCACGGACGCGCTCGGCCGTGACGTGCTGGCGCGGGTCGGCCACGGGGCGCTGAGCACTCTGGCCCTCGCTGTCGCCGTGAGCGCGGCCGCGCTGGCCGTGGGCGTACTGCTGGGCCTGCTGCCGCGGTTCTCCGGGCCGCTGGTCGACACGGTCAACGCCGTGCCGCCGGTACTCGCCGCACTGCTGGTCACCGGAGTCGCGGGCAGCGGGCCCTCGACGCCGGCCCTCGCGGTCACCGCCGTCGCCTGGGCGCCGCTGGCGGCCCACACCTCCGCGCTCCTCCAACAGGAGCGCGCCACCACGCACTTGACCGCGACCCGGGCGCTGGGCGCCGGCCGGCGGTATCTCCTCCGCCACGAACTCCTGCCGGCCGTCCTGCCCCCGGTCCTGCGGCACGCCCTGCTGCGCCTGCCGGGCGTGGCCCTCGCCCTCGCGGCCCTCGGCTTCCTCGGCCTGGGCGCCCAGCCGCCGTCACCGGAGTGGGGCCTGCTCCTCTCCGAGAACCAGCCGTACGCCGAACGGGCCCCGTGGGCCGTCCTGGCACCGGCCGCCGCGCTCGCCCTGCTGGGGGCGGTGGCGGTCACGGGTGGAAGCGGGGTGCGGTGGCCGGGGGTGCGTCGGGTGCGGGCGAGGTGGCGGCGTGCGGCGAGCTCGGTGAGCACCGCGGATTCGGTGAGCCACGCAAGCCCGACAAGCCACGCAAGCCCGACAGGCGTTGTCGGTTCAGTCGATTCGGTCGGCTCGACCGATTCCGTACGGAGGACGAATGCCTGAGGAATCTCCCCCTCGCACCATGCCCGACAGCGGCACCGCGTCCGGCAGTCGGGCCACGTCCGACAGTCGCGCCTCGGCGGACCGTCCTCAGCGCAGGGTCCTCTCCTCGCTGCGAACCTTCCGCTCCCTCTCACCCCTGCTCCGGCTCCTCATCCTCACTCAACTCGCCTTCAATATCGGGTTCTTCGCCGTGCTCCCCTTCCTGGCGGAGCACCTCGGCACGGCGATCGGCATGGCCGGCTGGCTGGTCGGACTGGTACTGGGTCTGCGGACCTTCAGCCAGCAGGGGCTGTTCGTGGTGGGCGGCGCGCTGGCCGACCGGTACGGCGTACGGCCGGTCGTGCTCGCGGGCTGCGTGCTGCGGATCGCGGGGTTCGGCTGGCTCGGCTACGCGGAGGCGAGCTGGGCGGTCATCGGCGCCGTACTCCTGATCGGCTTCGCCGCCGCGCTGTTCTCGCCGGCCGTCGAGTCGGAGGTGGCCCGGCAGGCGGTGTGCCGGGAGGAGGCGGGCGGTGGCCCGCGTACGGACGTACTGGCCCTGTTCACCGTGGCGGGTCAGGCCGGCGCGTTCCTCGGCCCGCTGCTGGGCGCCCTGCTGCTGTCCGTGGACTTCCGTACCGTCTGCCTGGCCGGTGCCGGAGTCTTCGTACTCGTCCTGGCCGGACACGCGTGGCTGCTGCCGCAGCGCATCCCGGGCCGGGCCCGAGTACAGCTCCGCGGTGGTGTCCACGGCCTGGTGCGCAACCGCCGGTTCCTGGCCCTGTGCTGCGCCTACGGTGCCTATCTGCTGGGCTACAACCAGCTCTACCAGCTCCTCCCCGTCGAAGTGGAGCGCGCCGCGGGCTCGCAGGCGCCGCTGGCCTGGCTGTTCGCCCTGTCCTCGCTGCTGGTCGTGACGGCCCAGTTGCCGGTCACGCGCTGGGCGGCGGACCGGCTCGACCTGCGGCGGTCCATGGTCGCGGGGCTGCTGCTCATCTCGGCGGGCTTCGCCGTCGTGGCCGCGGCCCGGCCCGCCGGGTGGACGGGAACCGCGGGGCTGCTCCCCGCGGCCGGCTATGTCGTCCTGCTCACCCTCGGTCAGATGCTCGTCGCGCCCGCCGCCCGCGCCTGGGTGCCCGACCTCGCCGCCGACGGCAGGCTCGGCCTCTACACCGGTGCGCTGTCCTCGGTGTCCGGCCTCATCGTCCTGGTGGGCAGCGCGGCCACCGGGTCCCTCCTTGACACGGACCTGCCGCCGGCCGTGCCGTGGCTCGTCCTCGCCGTGATCCCCGTGACGGCGGTCGTCCTGCTGCCCAGGCGCCGCACCGAAACGGGGCCGACCTGAGACTCCGTATGCCTTGACGGGAATATAACTGCCGAGGCATATTGAGGGTATGTCCGACGCCTCGCTCTGGACCGCCCTCGCCGACCCGCATCGGCGGGCCATCGTCGCGCTCCTCCTGGAGCGGCCGCGGCCCGTCGGTGAGATCGTCGAGGCGTGCGGTCTGAGCCAGCCGAGCACGTCGAAGCATCTGAAGGTGCTGCGGGAGGCCGGCCTGGTGCGCGTACGACAGGACGCGCAACGCCGGGTCTACGCCCTCGATCCGGCGCCGATCGCGGAGCTCGACGCGTGGCTGGCCCCGTACCGCAAGCTCTGGAACGCCGGCCTCGACGCGCTGGGCCGACGCCTCGACGAGACGGCCGGTACGGCGACGACGGCCGCGACAACGACGGCACCGGCAGCGGGGGAGTCGTCGGACGCAGGCAACCAAGACCCCTCCCCGAAGGACTGAGTCACCATGTCCACGGAATCCACCGCCACCACCGGCACGTACCTCACTCTGGACGACGGCCGCCCGGCCATCCGCTTCAGCCGGGTCTACGACCACCCCGTCGACCGCGTCTGGGCGTTCGTGACCGAGCCCGACGAACTGGCCCACTGGTTCCCGGCCCACGCCGAGATCGAGCTGCGAGCGGGCGGCACGATCAGGTTCAGCGGCGACCCGAACATGCCGGACACCACGGGACGGGTCCTCGCCGTCGACGCGCCCCGGCACCTCTCCTTCGAATGGGAGGGGGACGAACTGCGCTTCGACCTGGAGGAGTTGGACGAGAAGCGCACCCGCTTCACCCTCACCAACATCCTCGTGGCCGAGAACACCGCCGCCCGTAACGGCGCCGGCTGGGAGGTGTGCCTCAGCGCCCTCGACGCGAAGGCGCGGGGTGAGCGGTTCGAAGGCCCGCACGCCGGTGCCACCGCGCCCTGGCAGGAGATCTACGCACGCTATGTCGAGGCTGGAGTTCCCTCAGGAGCCCCCATTCCAGGACTGGACTGACCGGGGCTCACTGCAGCTGCCGCCGCACCAGCTCGTGCAGCCGCCCGCCGGTGTCCGCGAGCAGCTGCGCGGGCGGGCCCTGCTGGGCGACCTTGCCGTCCTCCATCACGATGACGCGGTCCGCGTCCATCACCGTGGACAGGCGGTGCGCGATCATCACGCGCGTGGCGTTGAGCGCGCGAGTGCTCTCGATCACCGTGCGCTGGGTCTCGTTGTCCAGGGCGCTGGTCGCCTCGTCGAAGAAGAGGATGCGAGGGCGGCGGATCAGTGCCTGGGCGATCATCAGACGCTGGCGCTGGCCGCCCGAGACCGCCCCGCTGCCGGAGACGATGGTGTGCAGACCCATCGGCATGCGCTTGATGTCCTCGGCGAGACCGGCCATCTCGGCGGCCGCCATCGCCTCCTCCGGGGTGTACGGCTCGGTGCCGCAGATGACGTCCAGGATCGAGCCGGTGAACGGCTGGGCGTGCTGGAGCACGACCCCGCACTGGCGGCGTACGGCCGACTGGTCGAGCGCCGCCAGGTCCTGGCCGTCGAACAGCACACTGCCCGCGACCGGTTTGTCGAAGCCGATGAGCAGCCGCAGCAGCGTGGACTTTCCGCAGCCGCTGGGGCCGACGATCGCCACGAACTCGCCCGGCCGGATGGCGAACGACACGTCGTCGAGGACGAGCGGTCCGTCGTCGGTGTAGCGGAAGGACAGCTTCTTCGCCTCGATGGCGCCGCGCAGTTCGGCGGGGCGGGTGCTCGCCACGCGCACCTCGGGTGTCGCGTCGAGGACGGGCCTGATCTCCTCGAACATCGGCAGCGCGGAGACCACCGAGACGAAGGCGCCCGTCAGCTGGGTGACCGAGGTCAGCAGCATGGTCATCGAGGTGTTGAAGGTCAGGAAGGCGGCGGCCGAAAGGGATCCGCGCGCAGGACCTGCCAGCAGCATGAACATGATGAGCGAGCAGAGCGGCAGGTACACCGCGCCCAGCACCGTCGTGAGGTTCTTGATCCGGCCGACCCGCTGCTGGAGCTCGCGACTGCGCGCGAACTCGCCCGCCCAGGCCGCGTACGCGTAGTTCTCCGCCGCCGCTACCCGCAGCTTGGGCAGACCGCGCAAGGTCTGGAACGCCTGGTTGTTGAGCTTGTTGCTCAGCACGACAAGACGCCGCTGCCAGCGGACCTGCCACAGACCCAGCCCGAGGAACACGGCGGCGATGACGACGAGCATGCCGATCGCCGCGAGGGCCATGGGGACGCTGTACCAGAAGAGCAGTCCGAGGTTCATCGAGCCGACCGTGACCGACTGGACGATCACCGGGCCGGCACCCGCCATCATCCGGCGGATGCCGCTGATGCCCATGGCGGCACTGGCCAGTTCGCCGGTGGAACGGGAGGTGAAGAACTTGGTCGGCAGCCGCAACAGCCGGTCCCACACGGCCGGTTGCAGCGTCGCCTCGATCCGGCCCTCGACCCGCAGCATGGTGAGGTTCTGCATCAGCATGAAAACCGCCGACACCACACTGGCGATCATGATGGCCAGGCAGAACTGGACGATCAGGCTCTCCTGGGCCTTCGGTACGTACTCGCCCAGCACCTTGCCGGTGGCGATCGGAACCAGCGCGCCGAGCGCCACCGTCACCAGACCGCTGATCGCGAGATTGCGCATGTCCCCGCCGGTGCCCTGGAGGCAGAACCGCAGCAGCCGCAACGGGCTCAGCCGGCGCTCGGGCAACGGCCGGTAGAACATCACCGCACGCGGCTCGAACTCAGCCGCGTTGGCCTTCTCGACCGGCGTCTCCCGGCCGCTCGACGGATGCACCGCCACATAACCGCCGCGCCGCCACAGCAGCGCCGCCGGGGCACCCGACGCGACCCGGTGCCCGACGAGCGGACCGACGTTGTCACGCCACCAGCGCCCGTCGAGGCGTACGGCGCGCACGCGGACGCGGGAGGCGAGCGCGATCCGCTCGACGGGGTCGAGCCGGTCGCTCTCCGCGCCGCCCTGTGCGGGGTCGGCGAGTGTGATGCCGGCCGCCCGGGCGACGAGCTTGCAGGCGGCGTACGTGGCGTCGGCGTCCCCCGCGCCCGGACCAGGGCCCGAGCGCTTGGACATGGAGGCGATGAGGGTCCGGTCGGCCTGGGCGCGGACCGCCTCGCCCGCCTTGATGCCCGCGGCCGTGCGGTGCTCGTGGGTGAGTTCCAGCTGCTCGATCCAGCGGTCGAGCGTGGCGAGCAGCCGGTACTGCTGGTCGACCATGGCCTGCCACATCGCCGGGTCCACCAACAGGTCGGCGGCGGCCTCGGCGCCGTACACCGAGCCGTACTGCACACTGCCCGGCGGCACCTGCATCCACAGGATGTCGTCGTCGGTCAGTACGGCGTCCCGCTCGGTGGCCAGCGGCGCCTCGAACAGGATGGCCAGGCCGCGGCCGACGCCGAGCGAGAGGGCGTACTCCAGTGGGCTGGTGGCCGGGGGTACGTACTGGGGATTGCCGTACGCGTCGTACGTCCAGGTCTCGGTCTGCGGTGGCTGGTACAGCTCGCGCAGACCGATGCGGCGCAGGACGCACTCGCGCAGCGGCCTGCCGACCAGCGTGTGCTGCGGCCCCGGGACCGGGCCGAGGAGCAGGGAGCCCGCTTCGAGGCGGCCGAGGTGGTGCCAGTGGCCCTGCTGGGCCGCGTCTACGGCGAACAGGTCCATGGCGCCGGACACGACGAGCCACAGGACCTGCGGGCCTTCCAGGTCCAGGCGGGTGAGTCCGGAGCCGTCGACCGGAGTGCCCATGCCGCCGAGCGCGGCGAGGACGTAGTCGCCCTCGGTGACGGGTCGTTCGTACGAGGACGTCATCTCATCGCTCTCTGACCAGCTCGGCGTACGCGCCGCCGGCCGCCACCAGGGCGTCGTGACGCCCGCGTTCCACGATCGTGCCGTGCTGGAGCACCACGATCTCGTCGCTGTCCCGCACGGTGCTGAGCCGGTGCGCGATCACCACGCAGGCGCAGCCGCGCTTGCGCAGGTTGTCGATGACGGTCAGCTCGGTCTCCGCGTCCAGGGCGCTCGTCACCTCGTCGAGGACCAGGATGCTGGGCCTGCGCACCAACGCCCGCGCGATCTCCAGACGTTGGCGCTGGCCGCCGGAGAAGTTGCGGCCGTCCTGCTCGACGCGGCTCTGGATGCCGCCCGGCCGGCGCATGACCACGTCGTACAGGGCCGCGTCCTCCAGGGCGGCGACCACGGCCTCGTCCGGGACCGACGGGTCCCACAGCGCGATGTTGTCGCGGATCGTGCCCTCGAAGAGGAACACGTCCTGGTCGACGAAGGAGACGGACGCCGCGAGCGCGCCGCGCGGGATGTCTTCCAGGCGCTGCCCGTCGATACGGATCACGCCTTCCCAGGGCGCATAGAGCCCCGAAATCAGCCTGGACACCGTCGACTTGCCGCTTCCGGAGCCGCCGACCAGCGCGACCTGCTGGCCCGGTCCGACCGTCAGCGAGAAGCCGGACAGCAGCGGCTTGTCGAGCGGGCTGTAACCGAACGTGATGTTCTCCAGCTCCACATGGCCGTGCAGCCTGCGGGTGCTGTCGGCCCCGCTGCGGCGGGCATAGATCGGGTCGGCCTCGAAGTTCTCGACGTCCTTCAGCCGCGCCACGTCGGCCGCGAAGTCCTGGATGCGGCCCGCGACACCGTTGAGCCGGGTGATCGGCGCGGTGAAGCGGGTCACCAGCGCCTGGAACGCGACGAGCAGACCGACGGATATGCCGCCCTCCACGGCCCGCATACCGCCGATCCACAGGATCAGCGCGCTGTTGAGCGAGGCGAGCGTCGGCGCGACCACACCCAGCCAGGCGCTCGGCACACCGAGGCGCTGCTGCTCCTCCAGCGTGGTGGCGTGCTGCCCGGCCCACTTGCGGAAGTAGCCCTCCTCGCCGCCGGTCGCCTTCATCGTCTCGATCAACTGGAGGCCGGTGTACGCCGTGTTGGTCAGCCGCGCGCTGTCCGCGCGCAGCTTCGCGGTACGCGTCGCCCGCAGCCGGATCACGACGCGCATCGCCACGATGTTGAGCAGCGCGACTCCGATGCCCACGGCCGTGAGCTGTGGGTCGTACGTGTAGAGCAGCACGGCGTAAAGGATCACGACGACTGCGTCCACGCCCGCCGCCGCGAGGTCCCGGGCCAGGGTCTCGGCCACCGCGTCGTTGGACTGCAGCCGCTGCACCAGGTCGGCCGGGCTGCGCTGGGAGAAGAAGGTGACCGGCAGCCGCAGCAGATGCCGCAGGAACTTCGCGCTGCTGAGCGTGGACGAGATGATGCGGCCGCGCAGCAGGTTCGCCTGCTGCAGCCAGGTCAGCACGACCGTCAGCAGCACCGTCGCGCCCATCGACGCGAACAGCACCCCGAGCAGCGAGGTCTGCCCGCCGATCAGGAACATGTCGATGTACTGACGGCTCAGCGCGGGCACCGTCGCCCCGACGACCACCAGCAGCAGGCTCGCCAGGACCGCGGCCGGCATGGTGCCGGACGTGCCGCGCAGCCTGGCCGGCATGGCGCCCATCACTCCGGGCTTGCGGCCGCCCTTCTCGAAGTCCGGGCCCGGCTCCATGGTCAGGACGACACCGGTGAAGCTGGTGTCGAAGTCCTCCATGGGGACGAAGCGGCGGCCCTTGCCGGGGTCGTTGATGTGCACCCCGCGTCGGCCGAAGCGGCGGCCCATGCCGTCGTAGACGACGTAGTGGTTGAACTCCCAGAACAGGATCGCGGGCGCCTTCACCTCGGCGAGCGCGGTCGTGTCCATCTGCATGCCCTTGGCGGTGAGGCCGTAACTGCGGGCCGCCTTCAGGAGGTTGCTCGCCCGTGAGCCGTCGCGCGAGACACCGCAGGCGATGCGCAGCTCCTCCAGCGGGATGTGCCGGCCGTGGTGACCGAGCACCATCGCGAGTGAGGCGGCGCCGCATTCCACGGCCTCCATCTGGAGGACGGTGGGCGTACGGACGGTCTTGCCCCGGCCTTTGGGGACCGTGCGCTTGGGCGGCGTGGCGCGACGGCGGCCCCGTACGGGCGGCGGCAGCTGTGATCCCGCGGTGTCCGCGGTCTCCTGTGGGGCGCTCACGGCAGCAGCCAATCCATCGGACGCTCGTCGGCCAGCCGGATCGAGCCCGAGGCCATGGTCATGGAGTCGAGCCGGAACGGCGGGCCGTCGGCGGACGACCACTTGTAACCGGACTTCGTGCCGGAGGAGCGGTCGAGACGGACGAGGACGGCCACCGGCCTGCCCTTCTTCGTGAACTGCTCGCCCAGTTGGCCGTCGCCGAGGAAGGTGGCGATCTGCTGCTGGCTCTGGGCGGCCCGGTCGACCGACTTCACATGGCCGCGCAGGACTCCGTACTGCTGGGTGGGCGCCGACTGGACGGTGAGGTCCACGGCCGCGTTCGAGGGGATCGTGGCGGCGTTCTCGGCGGGCACGTACACCGTCGCGTACAGCGGATCGTCGGAGTCGGCGACCTTCTCCACCGCGGCGACGTTCGCGCCGGTGGAGATGATCGCGCCGATCGTGGCGGCGAGGCCGGTGACCCGGCCCGCGGCGACGCTGCGGACGACCGCGTCGCCTTTCGCCGTACGGACCTTGAGCATGGGAGCGTCGGCGGCGACCCGTTGGCCCTGCTTGGCGAGGATCGCGGTGACCTGGCCGGACACCGGGCTCTGCAGCACGTAACTGCCCTGCCCGTGCGTGAGGATGGCGGGCGCGCTCACCGTGGACGCCACGGAACCCGTCACGGCCCAGACCGAAGCCGCCGCCATGACGACCACCGTCACGGACAGCACGAGCCAGCCCTGCGGACGGGCGAAGCGCACCGGCAGGTCGAGCTCCTCCGGTGACTGCAGCTTGGCGAGGGCCTGTTGGCGGAACTGCACGGGACTTCCCTCACCTGCGAGAAACTGATGAGCAACTCATGAACGAGACGAGACGAGACCCGCCGAGCCGAGACGCGTCGAGCCGACTGATACACGGCATCCGATTCACGGCATCCGTAAGTCCCGGAACCGGGAAACGGTTCCGGGACTCACAGCACGCTATGCGATCACAGAGTGATCAGAGACCAGCGACCAGGCCGGTGACGGCGCCGGTGTTCAGGCCGGTCGCACCCTCAACCGTGCCCACGACGGTGTCGACCAGGCCGGAGACCGGGGCGATGCCGTCGACGATGCCCGTGACGGTGCCGAGCGCGTTGACCGAGAGGCCGCCGGAGACGTTGTCGAGCTCGGCGTCAGAGATCTCGACGGTCTGAACCTGGGGGGTGGAGTTCATGATGGAACTTCCCTTCCTATTGATATTCACAAGGGGGGAGCGGCCCCCTCTGGGGGACAGATGGTCGGCCGCGACCGCGAGCGTCCGGGACCCGGAACCGAGAACCGTTGAGCAACCCTCGCGGTGCAATGGATCAAAGCACGGTGCCGCGGGAAGCATCCAATCAACGGCCTATGTGATCAGGGCATTTGAGGCCCGGAAGAGCCCATCCGTGCAGGCGTGCGCACGCCTCGGTGCCGACTTCTTCACATGGCCCCGGGGTGATTCACATTCCGGCACCGAGGGCGGTGACCCGAATCGGGCACTCCTCGCCAATGGAACGGCACGCGACGGACGGCTGTGCCGATTCGTCGCGTGCCGTGACCCCGGTGCGTATTCGATGTGCAGATTTCCTGAAGCCAGGATTCCGCTCCATCTCACCAACGGGCTGTTACTGCTTGGTAGCGCAGTGCAAAGAAGTGGCTTGTGTTGCGGGAGTGGCGTCAGGCCGGTTGCCGGGAAGAGGTGTCGGGCCGGCCTTCCGGGGGGCCGTCAGCCCAGCTTCTTGAGGAGCTCGGCGGCGAGCGGGGCGGAGGAGGCGGGGTTCTGGCCGGTGACGAGGTTGCGGTCGACGACCACGTACGGGGCCCACGGCTCGCCCTCTTGGAAGTCGGCCCCGAGCTCCACCAGACGGTCCTGGAGCAGCCACCTGGCCTTGTCGGCGAACCCGGCCTGGGTCTCCTCGGCGTTGGTGAACCCGGTCAGGCGGTAGCCCGCGAACGAGTTGCCGCCGTCCTCCTTGGTGGCGGCCAGCAGTGCGGCGGGGCCGTGGCAGACCACGCCGAGCGGCTTGCCCGACTCCAGCGCGAGGGTGAGGAGCCTGCCCGAGCCGGCGTCGACAGCGAGGTCCTCCATGGGGCCGTGGCCGCCGGGGTAGAAGACGGCCGCGTACTCGTCGAGGTCCACGTCCTCGACGCGGATCGGGTGGTTGAGTTCGGTGAACGAGGTGAGCGCGGCGGCGACCTTGTCGGCGCCCTCCTGGCCGCCGTTGACCTCCGGGGCCAGGCTGCCCTGGTCCACGGTCGGCACGGCGCCGCCCGGGGTGGCCACGACGATCTCGTGGCCCGCGGCCTTGAAGGCCTCGTACGGGGCGACGGCCTCCTCGGCCCAGAAGCCGGTCGGGTGCTTGGTGCCGTCGGCGAGAGTCCAGAAGTCGGCACCGGTTACTACGAAAAGAATCTTCGACATGCCTCGAAGGTAGGCCGAAGGGGCATCGAGCGCCAATAGGGGACCCATTGGCGGGCATCGGATTTCCGATGGCATCGCGGGAATAGACCCGAATGGCGCCCTTCGGTGCACCGGATCGTATTCCGGACTTCGTGGACTTCGGGACCTCTGAAGTGGATTCCCGGACATGCCCCGGTACCGGAGGGCTTCAGAACTGGAGGACTTCAGAAAACAGGCTCTCAGCCGAGCAGTGCGTACACCGTGCTCGCGCGGGCCGCGATCTCCTCCGTGCCCTCGGCGGTCATCGTGATGTCGGCGAAGGCCATCCGCCGGCCGAGCTTGGTGACGACCGCCTCGATCAGGACGTCCGAGCCGGTGACCGCGCGCTGGAACGTCGTGGACTGCTGGACCGTGGTCATCGGCCCGTAGGCGCCGCGCGCCACCGACACCGCGATCACCGTCGCGGTGTCCGCCGCGGCCATCAGGGCCTGGCCGGACAGGGAGCCGCCCTCGCGCGAGAGCCGCTCGGACCAGGGCAGCCGCAGCACCGCCCGGCGGTCTCCCAGCGCCGCCACGGACAGGCCGAGTTCCAGCACCCAGGGGGCGAAGTTGTCCGCGAGGATCTTGTCCGCATCGGCGGTGGTCAGCGTCATGCGGGCATTGTTCCCCGCTGTCGCGGGAGGACGCCGGGGAAACATGATTCGCGCGTTCGCAAAGGAAGTCGGGAAACCAGGTTGAACGCCACAGGCAGCGCATCCGTACCAACAGCCATCCAGGCACCCGCAGTCAGCTGCCGAACGGCAGCTCGGACCCCCCAGTCCCCAGGAGGTCAAGAAGTTGAGTCACAAGCGGATACCGAAGCGCAAGGCCGTCATAGCCGCAGGCAGTGTGGTGGCGCTCGGCGCGGCGGCACTCATCCTGCCCAACGCGATGGCGTCCCAGACCGACGCGACGGAAGGTGCCGCCCCCAGAACGATGAAGGCCGCGGATGCCTCGGACGTCGCCTCGCAGCTCGCCGACCAGCTGGGCGAAGCCTTTGCCGGTGCGTACTACGACACCGGCAAGCAGCAGCTCATCATCAACGTCGTGGGCGACAACAACAACGTCGTCCTCCAGGCCGAGCAGGCGGGCGCGGTCGTCCGTGAGGTCGAGAACAGCACGACCGAACTCAAGTCGGCCTCGCAGACCCTGAAGTCAGAGGCGACCATCCCCGGCACCTCCTGGGCCGTCGACCCCCGGACGAACAAGATCCAGGTCACCGCCGACAGCACCGTCACGGGCGACAACTGGGACCAGATCGAGTCGACGGTCCAGAGCCTCGGCGCTGGCATGGCGACCATCAAGAAGTCCGCCGGCGAGTTCAAGACCTTCGCGGAAGGCGGGGACGCCATCTTCGGCGGCGGCTCACGCTGCTCCCTCGGGTTCAACGTCGTCGCCGACGACGGCAGCCCGGCCTTCCTGACCGCGGGTCACTGCGGTGTCGCGGTGGCCGAGTGGTCGGACTCGGAGGCGGGCGCGCCGATCGGCACGGTCGAGACGGCCACCTTCCCCGGTGAGGGCGACTTCGCCCTCGTCAAGTACGACGACCCGGCGACCGAGGCACCCAGCACGGTGAACACCGGCCAGCAGAGCGTGGAGATCACGCAGGCCGCGGAGGCCGCCGTCGGCCAAGAGGTCATCCGGATGGGCAGCACGACCGGCCTGAACGACGGCCAGGTCACGGGCCTCGACGCCACCGTGAACTACCCGGAGGGCACGGTCACCGGCCTCATCCAGACCAACGTCTGCGCGGAGCCCGGCGACAGTGGCGGTTCCCTGTTCACCGCGGACGGCAGCGCGATCGGCCTGACCTCGGGCGGCAGCGGCGACTGCACCATCGGCGGCGAGACCTTCTTCCAGCCGGTGACCACCGCGCTGGCCGCGGTCGGCGCGCAGCTCGGTGCGGGTGGCGCCGCCGGTGGAGCCGGTGAAGAGGCCGGCGGTGCCGGTGAGGAAGCCGGAGCTGCTGCCGGTGCTGGTGAAGAGGCCGGAGCCGCCGGTGCCGGTGAAGAAGCCGGAGTAGGCGAAGAGGCCGGCGTGGGTGAGGAAGCCGGTGCCGGTCAAGAGGCGGGTGCCGGTGACCAGGCCGGTGACCTCGGCGACCAGATCGACGATGCCGTGGACGACGGTTTGGGACTGACGGACGGTCGCTGATCTGACCGTATGCCAGTAACGGCCGTGGCAGAGTGGCTCGGTCCTCCGGCGGGAGGACCGAGCCACTCTGCGTGTGGTGGTGAGTCGGGCCGGTGCGTTGGCTGCCGGCAGTGGGGGCTGAGCGCGCAGTTCCCCGCGCCCCTTACGGGGCCGGTGACGCGGCCCGTACCGCCCTCGGCGCGATCGCACACCCAAGCGGCCGGTGTGCGCCGCAGGGCGTGTGCGCTCCCCGCGCGCTGGCGTGCGCCCGGTTGGCCGGTTCTCCACGTCCGGGGTGCGCCCACACGGGGCATGCGCTGAAGACAGCTCAGGACAGCTGAAGACATCGCAACCGGCAAGGCTGGCGCAGAGGGGCGGATGTGATCCGAGTGCTTCTGGTGCACGACGTGTGTCTGGTGCGGTCGGTGCTGGCGGAGTGGCTCCGCCGGGAACCCGACCTGATGGTCTTCGACGCCCCGTGGCGCAGCGCGTCCGGGAGCGCCCGGTCGGTGCGGCCCCATGTCTGTGCGGCGGACCTTGAGCGCGCGGACGCGTTCGGGGTACCGCCGCTCGGCGACCTGTGCGGGCGGGGCGGTGCGGCCGAGCCCCGGCTGCTGGTGCTCGCCACGGCGAGCAGACCCGGTCTCCTGCGGCGCGCTTTCGAGGCCGGGGCGGTCGGTTATGTGAACAAGGAGGGCTCGCCGGAGCGGCTCGTCACCGGGATACGACAGGTCGCCGACGGTGAACGCTTCGTCGACGCCTCGCTCGGCTTCGGATTCCTCAGGGCCGCCCAAATGCCGTTGACCGGACGGGAGTTGAGTGTCCTCTCACTCGCCGCCGACGGCGCCTCCGTCGCGGAGATCGCCGGGAGCCTCCATCTGTCCCACGGGACGGTGCGCAACTACATGGCGGCCATCACGCGGAAGACCGGGGCCCGCAACCGGGTCGACGCCATCCGGATCTCGCAGGGCGAGGGCTGGCTGTGACCGCTGGAGCCGCCGGGCGTGGGTACGGCCGCCGCCGCGCGGGCCTGGGCCGGGGTCGGAGTCGGGCAGGGACTCCGCGGGCGACCACGTCCCGACCAGATCGCGGTAGAGCGGCGACCGGTTCAGCAGTTGGTCGTGGCGGCCGTACGCGGTGCGTCGGCCGTCCATGACCAGCACCCGGTCGGCCCGGAGTGCCGAGCTGATGCGGTGCGCGACCACGACGAGCGTGCCGTCCCGCCGGGCGAAGGCGTGCTCCGCGCGTTCCTCCGCTCGCGGGTCCAGGTGGCAGGTCGCCTCGTCGAGGAGGGCGAGGGGGGCGTAGGAGAGGTAGGCCCGGGTCAGTGCGATGAGCTGGCGCTCGCCCGAGGACAGGGCCCTCGGGTCGACAACGGCCGTGGGTCCGCCCAGCCTGTCGAGCAGCGGGGTGAGCCCGACCGCCTCGGCCGCGGCCAGCAGTTCGGTCTCGGGTACGGGGGCCGGTCGCAGGTGGCCGAGGTTCTCGGCGAGCGTCGCGGTGAAGACGTACGCCTCCTGCGGGATCAGTACGCGGTCGCGGGTGGCGGCGTGGCCGGTGGCCGGGTGCCCGTGTAGGTGGACGGCACCGCCGGTCGGGCGCAGTAGACCGGCCACGAGCGCGGTGAGCGTCGATTTGCCGATACCGCTGGGGCCCACGATCGCCAGGTGGCCGCCTCGGGGGATGAGCAGGTCGAGGTCTTCGATCACGGGTTCGCTGGACGGGCCGTAGGCGAAGGTGACCGAGGCGAGCGAGACAGCGGGGGAGATGGCAGGGGAGACGGCGGGGAAGGAGGAGCCGGGGGATGGATCGAGGGAGGAACCGGGGATGGACCCAGGGATGGATTCGTGGCGGGAGGAGCCGACGCGGGACGAGCCGTCGACCGGGGATTCCGGCGCGGGGCCGGTGTCTCCCGTGGTCCCGGCGTCCCCCGCGAGGCGGCGCAGTACGACCGCCAGTCGGGAGCCGCTCGTGCCCAGGCCGTGGATCAGGTTCTGGAGGGCCGGGAGCAGGGACTGGGTGACGTAGGCGAGGGCGCCGACCAGGGCGCCGGCCGTGACCCCGTGCTGGAGCAGCCAGGGGGCGGTGGCCAGCAGCAGGACGATCGGGAGCTGCCCACCGATCGCGAGGGACACCACGCGCAGGACGCCCCAGCGGGCCAGCGACCGTGCGGCGCGCTGTTCGGCGGCGATGCGCGCCCCCACGTCGGCGGCGACCGGCTCCTCCGCCCCTGCCGCCGTGATGTCCCGCAACCCCGGGCAGACGGCGCCCAGTTGGGCGGCGAGGTGCTCGTCGGCGACGAGGAACGTCTCCTGGCGGCGGGCTAGCGGCCGCAGGGTCAGCAGGAAGAGCCCCACGCCGGCGGCGAGCGGCGGCGCCACGACGAGCAGAAGCAGCGGCGCGAGCGAGAACAGGCCGATGAGAGCGCCCGCGGCGGTGAACACGAACGAGCGCGACACCATCACGAGTCCGGCGAAGGTGTCGCGGGCGATCTCCACCTGCTGGGTGAGCCGGGACAGCGCGCCGCCGTCCGCGTCCCGCACCCCCCGGTCGACCACGTGCCGTACGAGCCGGTCCCGCAGCGGTTCGACCAGCGCGGCGACCGCCCGGTAGACCCGCCCGGTGCCGTACGCGCCGGCGACCACGGCGACCGCGGCGGCTCCCAGCCAGCCGAGCCCGACGTCCGTCCGCCCGGCCAGGAACCCCTCGTCGATCGCCCGGGCCAGCGCGTACCCGGTGAGGAAGGTCTGCCCCGTCTCCAGGACGGACCAGCCGGCCAGCCGGGCGACCACACGCCGCCGGCCCAGCAGATAGCGGAACCCACGGCGGCGAACGCCGTCGCGGCCGCGCCCCGACCGGCCCCCGTAGCGCCGGTCGTCGGAGTGGCGATCGCCGAGGTGCCGGTCGTCGGAGTGCCAGCCGTCGAACTCGCCCTCGCCGAGGTGCTGTTCGTCGAGGTGCCGGTTGCCGGACGGTGAACCCGCGCTCATCGGCTGTCACCGCCCTCGGTCGGCGATACCGCGTCGCACTCGCTCTCGCCGAGGTGTTGTTCGCTGAGGTGCCGGTTGCCGGACGGTGAACCCGCGCTCATCGGCTGTCACCGCCCTCGGTCGGCGACACTGCGTCGCACTCGCTCTCGCCGAGGTGCTGTTCGTCGAGGTGCCGGTTGCCGGACGGCGAGCCCGCGCTCATCGGCTGTCACCGTCCTCGGTCGGCGATACCGCGTCGCACTCGCTCTCGCCGAGGTGCTGTTCGCTGAGGTGCCGGTTGCCGGACGGCGAGCCCGCGCTCATCGGCTGTCACCGCCCTCGGTCGGCGATACCGCGTCGAACTCGCCCTCGCCTCCCAGCGCCACGTCCACCCGAGCCGCCTCACCCCCACGTGCGGCCCCATCCCCGTCGTACGCGGCCGCGCCCCCGGCGCCACCCGCGTCCCCCACCCCGAAAACCCCCCGATACCCCGCCAGCTCCCACAGCTCCGCATGCGGGCCCACCGCCCGCACCCGTCCCCCGTCCAGCCACACCACCACGTCCGCCCGCGCCGCCGTCGACGCCCGATGGGCGATGACCAGGCGGCTGCCTCCGCTCGTGTGCCGCACAAGCGCTTCGGTGATGTGGTGTTCCGTGACGGAGTCGAGGCTCGACAGGGCGTCGTCCAGAATCAGGAGCCGCCCGCCACGGGCGAACGCCCTTGCCAGACCCAGGCGTTGGGCTTCGCCGCCGGACAACGGGGCCTCGGCGCAAGGTGTCCCGTACCCGTGGGGCAGCCGGCGTACGAAGTCGTCGGCGCGGGCGGTGCGAGCGGCTGCCCGGATCCGGTGTGGCGGGGGCGGCGGGTCGCCGAAGCCGATCGTGTCCTCGACGGTCGTGCCGAGCAGGGCGGGGCGTTCGAAGGCGTACCCGATCTCGCGGCGCAGTGTGCTCCGGTCCAGCTCGCGCAGCGGCACACCGTCGAGCAGCACCTCGCCGCCGTCCGGGTCGGCCAGCCGTCCCGCGACGGCCGCGAGCAGCGACTTGCCCGTGCCGGAGTGTCCGACGACGGCCAGCGTGCTGCCGCCGGGGACGACGAGGTCGACGCCGTCCAGGACGGTGCGTCCGCCACGACGGGCTGTCACACCGCGCAGCTCCAACCGCCCCCGCCCCGACGGCAGATGACGAGTCCCGTAGTCGGTGGCGGGTTCGTCCAGCACCTCGGCGAGACGCTGGGCCGAGGCCCGGGCCCGGACAAGCCCGGAGAGCTGGCCGACCAGTACGCCGACGCCCGTAGCCAGCACCGCGTACCGGGACGCGGCGAGCAACTCGCCCACGGACATGCGGTGCTGGACGACCAGTACGCCGGCCATGGCCAGCACCCCGACCTGGAGCAGCGGGGCCACCGCGACGGCCTGTGCGGCGGCGCGTCCCTGGGCGTGCCACATCCGGTGGCCCTCGCGGGACAGTTCGGGCAGCGGCCGCAGGATCCGCGCCACTTCTTTGTCGGCGGTCCCCCCGGCCGCGATGGTGCGCGAGCCGCCGATCGCCTCCGAGAGCGCGCCAGCGATCCGCCCCTGGGCGTCCTGGTAACGCGCCACGCACGCCGACGAGTTGCGCGCGAAGGCCCGGAGCACCGCGGCGACGAGGGGCACCCCGGCCAGGAACACGGCCGCCAGCCAGGGATCGATCAGCCAGAGGGCCACCACCGCCCCGAGCGGAGCGGCCAACGCCGCGAGGACGCCGGCGAGGGTGGCGGGCGCGGTGCCGGCCTGCGCGGCGTTGCCCACCAGGCGGGCGACGAGTTCACCCGGCCCGAACCGGCCGACGGCCCGCGGCCCCACGGCCAGCACATGCCCGGTCAGGCGCCCGCGCAGCCAGGCGGTGACCCGCGCGTTCGTGGTCGCGCCGAGCACGGTCTCGCACGCGTCAAGCACGGCGAGCGTCAGCACCAGGGCGGTGCACCACAGCACCCATCGCGTGGCGCCGGACGACTGCGTGAGCAGGGCGTCGAGCGCACGGCCCAACGCGGTCGGCAGGAGCAGGCTGACCGCTGTCGTGGCCGTGGTCAGCAGTCCCAGAGTCAGACAGCGGACGGCGCTGTGCCGGGTCGCCGAGCCCAGCAGCGCACCGCCGGGCGCACCGCCGGGCGGGGCGGTCAGGCCCCCGGGAAGAGACACCACGCGGCCTCCCGGACACGATGCGGGACCCCGGGCGGCCCCCTCCCCGCGAGGGGACGGAAACCGCCCGGAGCCGTAGGAACGCGCTGCTGTCAGAGACAGTTGTCAGAGACAGAGGGTGATGCTGGCGGCGCTGACGCACGAGAGGAGGCTCAGGGTGCTGGGCCCGCTGTTGGTGTGCTCGTCGCTCTCCATCGTCTGCAGGTCGAGAAGTGCCATGTCGGTTTCCTTTCCCAGTGTGGGGACGGGGTTTGTCGATCACGACTCCGCCCGGAGGCGCAGCCGCGTTTCAGGGCCGCCGTCGTGGCGGCGGGAGGAACGGCAGGTGAGCGGGGACCGGCGGGTGAGCGGGGCCCTCGCCGTCGAGGGCGGCACCGAGCGCGAGCAGGCACCCTGCCGTTCCGGTGCCCAGGTCCATGGACAGACGCATCATCTGGTGCCCGGGGAAGGCGAGTTGACCCTGATAGGGCATCGCGAACCAGCCGAGCCCGGCGACCTGCGCCGCGAGCTGTTCGGCGGGGGCGCCCGTGCGGCTCAGGTGCAGGATCATTCCGGCCCGGCCCTGGAACAGCCCGGGCTGCGCGTAGAACCGTGAGGTCGCGGCAGTCAGGATTCCCGAACGCGCCCGCTCGAACTCTTCCCGGGAGTCCCGGCCGCCCCCGCCGCCGTCGCCGTCCCCGGCATGCGTGAGGTAGTCGTCGACGACCATGCCGAGCCCGGCGCTGCCGTCCCCGAGATACGGCAGCGTGCGCCAGCCCTCGTCGACCTCCAGACTCCCGCCCCGCTGCACGGCGCAGCGGTCGAGGTCCCGGCGCAGCGCTTCGGCGGCCGTCTCCAGAAGCGCGGGATCACCGGTCGACTCGTACCGGCGCAGCAGGAACAGCGCGGGTCCGGCGGCGCCTCGCAGGAGTCCGGCGCGCCGTTTCCCGGTGTCGGGCCGTGGCTCTGAGAGCCGCTCCTGGAGGATCCGCGCCACCTCGGCCGCCCGCGCGCCCAGCTCCGGCTCCCCGGTCGTACGGCCCAGTTCGTCGAGGACGAGACCGAGCCCGGCGAGTCCGCCGTGGAGATCGGACGACAGTTTCGGCCACTTCTCGTCGAGCACGCTGCCGATCAGGTCCAGTGCCCGCTGCCGGTGCCCGAGCAGGTCCAGTACGTACGCGACGCCCGCGAGCCCGTCGTACAGCCCGAGCGGTGTCCCGACCGGTACCGGGTCGGTGTGCGCGAGCAGCCAGCGCTCGCCCTCCTCGTACCGGTCCGTCCCGGTCGCGGCCAGGGCGTACAGCACGCCCGCGGCCCCGTGCGCGAGGCCGAGGCCGCCGCCGTCGGAGAACTGGGCGATGTCGCCGGGGAAGAGCCGGTCGTCGCGCTCCGGGGTGGCCGAGGCGAGGATCGCCTTGACCATCGAGTCACGGCTGTACGGCCAGTCGCCGGGCTCGGCGAGGGTGGCGAACGATGACACGGCGGCGGGCGCCCCGGCTCCCGGCGCGGTGTCCGAGGAGGCCCGGGCCCGCGGCCCGTGGGTGATCTCGGCCACCGCCTCGTCCAGGAACTCCCTTGGTACGTCCGGGAATTGACCGGCGATGACCTCGGCGAGGTGCGCCGCCTTGGCGCGGTCCACCACGAACAGTGTGGTGACCGGCATGAACAGCGCGAGCCGCAGACAGGCCAGCGCGTACCGGTCCACGTCCGCGCCGGTCCGGTCCGGCGGTGCGAAGAACCCCGGATGGGCGACGACCTGGCGGCCGGCTTCCTCGATCGGCGCCGCCGCCTCGAAGTCGAGGAGGGCGACGGACTGTTCGTCGGGGGAGACCATGATGTTGAACACGTGCAGGTCGTTGAAGGCGATCCCGCGCCCGTGCACCGCTTCGACGGCCCGCTCGACCAGGCGGTGGACGCGCAGCGCCCAGGCCGTGTAGTCGGCGACGGCCGCGGGGTCCGGCTCGGGGCGGAGCAGCGGATGCCGTTCGGCGAAGAAGGAGTTGAGCGGCCGCCCTTCCAGGAAGTCCATGACGAGGAAGCGGTGGTCGCCGAGGGTGAACCAGTCGCGCACCTCGGGCACCATCCCGAGCCCGGACACCCGTTCCAGGGCGTACTTCTCCCGTTCCAGCCGGGCGACGGCGTCCGCCCCGTCGGCGGCGAGCCCGGCGTGCGGCCGTCCCTCCTTGAGGACGACCCTGCGCCCGTCGCGCGTGTCGACGCCCGCGTACACGCCACCGCCGTTGGAGAAGTGCAGGGCCTTCTCGATGCGGTACGGCAGGTCGCCGACCGTCGTCGCGTTGCGCGCCGCGAGCTGGGCCTCCAGGAACGCGGGCAGGGTCACCCACTCCGGCACCTGGAACGAGGGTGCCCGCCGGTCCGGGACGAGCCGGCCCGCGCCGTCCGTCACCGCGGGAACGAGCGTGCCGCGCTCGTCGACGACGAAGGAGCGCGCGAACGCGCCGTAGCGCACATACAGGGGCCCGTCGTTCCAGCGCAGGTCGGTGAGGACGTACGGCCCCTCCAGGCCGTCCAGTAACTCGCCCAACTCCTCCAGCACGAGCCGGAGTTGGTCCTCGTCCGCCGGGTAGAGCGTGACGAACTTCCCACTGGCGTCGCGGGACGCGTACTTGGCGTTCCGCAGATGGAGCAGATGCGGACCCGGCACGAACTTGAACGGGATCAGCCGCGGTACGCAGTAGTCCCACACGGTGGCCGCGATCCGCTCCGCGTTCTCCCGCGTGGCGGACGCGTGGATCTTCCACCCCTGGGTCGGCCCGGGCCGCGGGGTCCCGTCACCGTCGACCGGCGTCAGCGTCAGCCAGTCCCCGATCCGGGCCGCCCGCCACCCCTCGGGCACCGCACGCCGGGCTGTCTCGTAGGAGGGCGTGCTCTCGTGTCCCGCCGCCGACAACCGGTCCGGTGTCTCGTAGAAGTGCCTGTCGGCCAGTGCGTAGACCTCGTACCGCTTGTCCATCGCATCCCCTCGGCGACCGGCCGCGTTCCCCTCGGCGGCTCGCCACAGAGGCTTCCACCCGGTCCGGGCCCGGGACAGTCACGTCTGTCACGAGACGGGGGTGCGGAATGCACGGGCGCTCGGCGTTCGCCGGCTCCCGGACGCTCCGTGGTGCCGCCGACGTCTCCGCGCTCCGGCGCACACCCTTGCCCTCCACACGCAGCGTGACACCATCCGGCGCAGTGCCGGTCGACGGCCGAGGGCGTCCGCGAGGGCGTCCGGATGCCCGCCGTCCGGCCCCTGGGTACGTCGGCGCGACCCGCGACGCGGCCGCGGGAACGGTCACAGGGGCTGCGCGAGCGTCCTGGAAGCGCTCTAATTGCGGACGTGGCCAGTGAGGGAGCTGCGGGACGCAGAACGAGAACGCTGCGTGCCGAACTTGCCCTCAAGATGCTCCACGCCGACCTTGGCTCCCCCGAACGGTTGCGGAGCGTGCTCGAACAGGCACTCGTCTTCAGCGGCGCGACGGTGGCCGCCGGATACGCGCCGGGGGGCGGCGGTGACCAGCTGTGCCTGATCGAGTCCGCTGGCGTACCCCGGACCCTGTACGGGCTGCGCGACAGCTACCCGCTCGGCGGCGGCTCTCCCGCGGCGGACGCCTACCGGCTCGGGCAGCCGCTGTGGCTCAGCCCGGAGGAACTCGCCGTCGACCCCGGCGCCCGGCGGCCACCGGCCGGGGAGTTCTGGCTGGCCGCCCTGCCACTGCCGCCCGATCCGCGCGGCGGCGGCTGTCTGCTCGCCGTGAGCGAGAGCCCGGGCGGCTTCGACACCGAGGACCGCACGTGCCTGGAGCTGCTCGCCGCGGCCGTCGCCTTCCCGACCTCGACCGGCGCGGTGGAGTCGGACGAGCTGCCCAGCAGCTCCTTCAGCCTCGCCATGGACTCCGGGCACGTCGAGGTCGACGACGAGATGCTGGAGCTGTTCGGGATCGGGCCCGACGAGTTCGACGACAAGGTCGAGACCCTGCTGGGGATGACCGTGCCGGAGGACCTGCCCTCGCTGATGTCCGTGGTGGAGTCCGACCACATGTCCCTCGGCGACCGGGAGCTGGAGTTCCGTATCCTCCAGCCCTCCGGCGAGCAGAAGTGGCTCAGGCTGCGCGCCCGGTTGCTGCCCGCCGCCGACGGGCGCCCCTCCCGGCTCGTGGGCACCGTCGCGGACGCCTCCAAGCTGCGGTCCGGCGTCAACGAGGTGGCCCGCGTCCAGCGCCTCGCCGCGGCCCTCGCCACCGCCGGCACGGTCCACGACGTCAGCCAGGCGGTCGTCGCCGCCCTGCGCAGGCCCCTGATGGCGGACCGGATCGCGCTGGCCGAGCTGGAGGGCGACCGCCTCGTCGTCACCGTCCTCGACCCGCCGGAGCCGGAGGCCTGGCCCGAGGTCTGGCGCACCGAGTGGCGCTCGGAGTGGCCCGACGCACCGGTGCGCACCATGCCGACCCTGCAGGCCGCCCTGCGCGAGGGACGCGCGGGGATCTGGCCCG
Source organism: Streptomyces sp. NPDC050704 (assembly GCF_040654355.1). NCBI lineage: Bacteria > Bacillati > Actinomycetota > Actinomycetes > Kitasatosporales > Streptomycetaceae > Streptomyces > Streptomyces sp. NPDC050704. The sequence continues at coordinate 28,121 of NZ_JBFAHW010000101.1, forward strand.
CCGGAAGTCCGCTGGAACCCGCGCTGGCCGAGGTCGGCCCCGGCGGGCTCGCCGTCCTGCCGCTGCCGGCCGCCGGGCGCATGGCCGGCGCCTGCCTCATCGGCTGGGACGCCCCGCACCACTTCGGCCCCGACGAGCGCGCCCTGCTCACCGCCTCCGCCGGCCTCGCGGGCCAGGCCCTGATGCGCGCGCACGCCTTCGACGCCGAACACGAGCTCGTCGGCATGCTCCAGCGCACCCTGCTGCCGCGCCGGCTGCCGACCCTGCCGGGCGCGGTCGCCGTCGCCCGCTATCTGCCCACCACGGCGGGCCTGGAGGTCGGCGGCGACTGGTACGACGTGATCCCGCTGCCCGACAACCACGTCGCCCTCGTCATCGGCGACGTCCAGGGACACAACGCCCAGGCCGCCACCCTCATGGGCCAGATGCGCACCGCCCTGCGCGCGTACGCAGTCGAGGGCCACCCCCCGGACGTGGTGGTCTCCCACGCCAACCGGCTGCTCATGGACATGGAGACCGACCTCTTCGCCACCTGCTGCTACGTCGACGTCGACATGGCGGAAGGCACCGCCTGGTTCGTACGGGCCGGGCACCTGCCTCCCCTCCTGCGCCACCCGGACGGCACCACCGAGATCGTGAACACGGTGGGCGGACCGCCGCTCGGCGTCATCACGCAGGCCGACTTCCCGATGAGCCCGCTGCCCCTGCGACCCGGCACCGTCGTCGCCCTCACCACCGACGGCCTGGTCGAATCCGCCGAACTCGACCTGGAGGACGGCCTGAACCGGGTCGCCGACGAACTGTCCGTCTCCGACCCCGCCCACCTCGGACTCGTCGCCGACGCCCTGCTCACCTTCGCCAACCGCAGCGACGACGTGGCCCTGCTCCTCATGCGCTACGACGGCATGGACCTGCGGCCGCTGCGCGAGAGCTGGACGGTGTGGCGGGTACCGGAGGCCGTCCGGCACGCCCGCCGCTTCACCAGGCGCACCCTGCGGGTATGGGGCGTGGCGGAGGAGTCCGACGCCATCCTCCTCGTGGTCTCCGAACTGGTCACCAACGCCCTCGTGCACACCGAAGGGCAGGTCCGGCTCGACCTCACCCTCATCAACAACCGCCTGCGCCTCGCGGTCGCCGACGCCTCACCGCGGACGCCCATCAAACCCACCAGCATCGGCTGGGAGGCCACCGGCGGCCGCGGCATCCTCCTCGTCGAAGCCCTGTCGGCGGCCTGGGGAACCGTCCCGGTCAGCGGCGGCAAACAGGTGTGGGCCGAACTCGTCCTGACCGACCTGCCCACTCCGGAGTGACCCGCGTGCGCCTCCTCCTGATGTCCGACACCCACCTCCCCAAGCGCGCCAGGGAACTCCCCGCGCCACTCCTCGCCGAACTCCCGCACGCCGACGTCGTGATCCACGCCGGGGACTGGGTGGACACCGCCACCCTCGACCTCCTGGAGAGCCGGTCGAACCGGCTCATCGGCGTGTACGGCAACAACGACGGCCCGGCGCTCAGAGCCCGCCTCCCCGAGACCGCGCACGCCGAACTGGACGGCCTGCGCCTGGGAGTCGTCCACGAGACAGGCACCGCCCAGGGCCGCGAACGCCGCTGCGCCGAACACTTCCCCGACGTCGACGTCCTGGTCTTCGGCCACAGCCACATCCCCTGGAACACCACGACGCCGACCGGCCTGCGCCTGCTCAACCCGGGCTCACCCACCGACCGCCGACGACAGCCGCACTGCACGTACATGACCGCGACCGTGACGGACGGCGAGCTGACCGACGTACAGCTGCACCGGCTGCCGCCCCGCCAGAAAACCAGTGGACGGTGAGTGTCCCGGGAGATGGGATGGGTCGGCCGTATCCCGGTCCGCACCCAGGAGTTGACCCTTGTCATCCGGTGACCCGCACACCCACGACGACCTGACCATCGATACCGGCCTCGTCCGCCGACTGCTCGCCGCCCAGTTCCCGCAGTGGGCGGAGCTACCGATCTCGCCGGTGCCGCGGTCCGGGATGGACAACGCGACCTTCCGGCTGGGCAACGTCCTGTCCGTACGGCTGCCCCGTTACGCGCGCTGGGCCGGGCAGGTGGAGCGGGAGCACCGGTGGCTGCCGCTCCTCGCCCCGCATCTGCCGCTCACGGTGTCCGAGCCGCTCGCGATGGGGCAGCCGGGGGAGGGCTACCCGTTCCCCTGGTCGGTCTACCGCTGGCTGGAGGGCGAGACCGCGACCACCGAGGGGCTCGCCGAGCCGGGCCGGGCGGCCGAGCAGCTGGCCGAGTTCGTCGCCACGTTGCGGAAGATCGATGCCACCGGCGGTCCCGGCCCGCAGTGGAGCAACGCGTTCCGGGGCGTGCCCATGGGCGACGAGCGTGACTCGCTGGCCACCGAGGCCCGTGTCCGGCCCAAGATCGCCGCGCTGAAGGGCATGGTCGACACCGACACGGTGACGGCCGTGTGGGAGGCGGCGCTCGCGGCACCCGCCTGGGACGGGCCGCCGGTCTGGTTCCACGGCGACCTCGCGACCGGCAACCTGCTGTCCGTCGACGGCCACCTCAGCGCGGTCATCGACTTCGGCACGCTGGGCGTCGGCGACCCCGCCGTCGACCTGCTGCCGGCGTGGAAGTTCCTGCCCGACGAGGCGCGCGGAGTCTTCCGCGAGGCGCTCGGCGTGGACGACGCGACCTGGGCACGCGGACGCGGCTGGGCGCTCGCCGGGTCACTGCCCGTGCCCGACGACCCGTTCTTCCAGGAGGATCCGGCCCGCGTGAGCACCGCCCTGCGTCACCTCGACGCGCTCATCGCCGACTTCCGCGCCGACGCCTGAGCCGCAGCACGACCAGGGCCGCGACGACGGCCCCCGCCGCCGCGGCCAGAGCACGCCTGGCGACCGACGGACCCGCCGTGCGCAGGAGATCGATCGGTTCGGCCGGCGGGGACGCGGCCGTGGGCGCGGTGTCGGCCGCCTCGGTGACGGCGGGCTCCGGCCGCTGGAGCCGCTCGGACACACAGGTCGCGAACTGCCCGACCAGCTTGTCGCCCACCTCGGCCAGCACCCCGCGCCCGAACTGCGCCGGACGCCCGGTCACCGTCAGATCGGTCCGGACCGACACCGCCGTGCCGCCGTCGTCCTGTCCGGTGAGCGTGCCCGTGACAGTGGCCCGCGCCGTGCCCTGGCCGCGCGTCTCCTTGCCACTGGCGATGAGCACCATCCGGTACGCGGACTCGTCCTGCTCGTCGAAGACGGCGGTGCCCCGGTACGTCACGGTGATCGGACCGACCCTGACCTTCACCGAGCCGGTCACGGTCTTGCCGTCGTACTCCGCCACCGTCGCCCCCGGCATGCACGGGGCGATCCGTTCGATGTCGAGGAGCAGCGGCCACGCCTCCTCGACCGGGACGGGGACGGTGAACTCGTGGTGCAGTTCCATCTGTTCCTCCTCGTCAGTGTTCCCGCGGGTGGATCGCCCCGGCCGTCGCCGTCAGCGGAGCGCCGCTGCCGCCCCAGCGCAGCGCGACGATCTCGGCGGCGACGGACACCGCCACCTCCTCGGGCGTACGCGCCCCGAGGTCGAGGCCGACCGGCGAGCGCAGCCGGGCCAGCTCGGACGCGCCGAGCCCGGCGTCCCGCAGCCGTTTCATCCGGTCGTCGTGCGTACGACGGCTGCCCATCGCCCCGATGTACGCGGCCGGGCGGCGCAGCGCCTCCGCCAGGAGCGGGACGTCGAACTTGGGGTCGTGGGTGACGACGCAGATCACCGTGCGGTCGTCGGTGGCGGTGTCGTGCAGATAGCGGTGCGGCCACTCGACGACGACCTCCACGCCCGCCGGGAAGCGTTTCGGGGTCGCGAAGACGGGCCGGGCGTCGCACACGGTGACCCGGTAGCCGAGGAAGGCGCCGATCCGGGCCACCGCCGCCGCGTAGTCGATCGCGCCGAACACGAGCATGCGCGGCGGGGGAGCGAAGGAGTGCAGGAAGACCGTCACGGCGTCCTCGCGGCGTTCGCCGCGCGGGCCGTAGTGCCGCTGTCCGGTGGCGCCCAGGGCCAGTTCGCCCCGCGCGTCGGCGGTCACGGCCACGTCCAGGCCCGTCGTGCCGAGCGTGCCGGACACCTCGTCCGCCCAGACGGCGAGCGTCGCCCCGCGTCGCGCCGGACCGTCGGTCACCGTCGCCACGGTCACCGGGCGGCCCGCTGCCACCGACTCCGCCACCGCCCCGAAGGACGGGTCGAGGGCGGGCGTGACGGGCCGTACGAGCAGGGTGATCTCCCCGCCGCAGGTGAGCCCCACGGCGAAGGCGTCCTCGTCGCTGTACCCGAAGGTCTCCAGGCGGGCCTCGCCGGACTCCACCACCTCCTGCGCCAGTTCGAAGACCGCGCCCTCGACACAGCCGCCGGACACACTGCCCACGACCTCGTCACCGGGCCCGACGGCCATCGCGGCGCCCGGATCCCGGGGTGCGCTCCGGCTGACGGCGACGACCGTGGCGAGGCCGAAGGGGGAGCCGGCCGCGTACCACCGGCCGAGCGCGGGGAGAATGTCACGCATCGTTTGTTCCTCTCACCGGCACCGGCACTGCCGCCGCTGCCGCCGGAACCGCTGTCACCGCCGCTGGGGCCGCCGTCCGGCCATGGTCCGGCGCCGGGGAAGCCTCACGCATCCGCCGTTCCATGGTCCGCTCCTCTCACCACCGCCGCCAGACGTTCCAGCGCGGCCAGGCTGTGTCCCTCGACGAACGCGTCCACGCTCGGCAGCGCCGCCGCCATACCGGCCGCCAGAGGCGCGTAACCGGGACGGGCCTTGCGTGGATTCGCCCAGATCACCCGGTGTGCCAGCCGGTGCAAGCGTCGCATCTGGGCCGCGAGCAGCGCCGGATCGCCACGTTCCCAGCCGTCCGACAGCACGACGACCACCGCACCGCGTGCCATGCCGCGCTGCCCCCACCGGTCGAGAAAGGCCCGCAGCAGCTCGCCGATCCGGGTGCCGCCGCGCCAGTCCGGTACGGCCGCCGCGACCGCGGCCAGCGCCGTGTCCGGGTCGCGGTGCGTCAGCTCACGGGTCACCCGGGTCAGCCGCGTACCGATGGTGAACACCTCCGTACGCACCCGGGTACCCCGCGCGGCGGCGTGCGTCGCGGCGTGCGCGAAGCGCAGCAGGGCGTCCGCGTACGCCGCCATCGAACCGCTCACATCCACCAGCAGCACGACCCGTCGCGGCCGCTCGGCCCGGGCCCGCGACCGGGGCGGCGCGGGCTCGCCGCCCCGGCGCAGCATCTCCCGCACGGTGCGGTGCGGATCGACGACCCCTCGCCGGGCCGGCCGCAGCCGCGCCGTGCGCCGGGGCTCGGCGTGCCACGCGAACGCGGCCAGCAGACGCCGCAGTTGACTTCGCTCGGCCTCACTGAGCCCGGCGAAGTCGCGGTGCCGCAACACTTCGGCGGAGCTCGCGAGGACAGCCGTCGGCATGGCGCTGTCCCGCTCACCCCCGTCCGGCGTACCGGGAGCGGGCCCCGCGTCCCGCACGATCGCCCGCAGCCGCGGCGGGGGAGCGGCGCGCACCGCCCTGCCCTTCGCCCCCGAGCCTCCGAAGTACGCGGCGAACACCCGGTCGTACCGCTCCAGATCGTCCCGGCTCCCGCACAGCGTGAGCCGCCCCGACCAGTACACGTCGGACCGCTCCCCGGGCCGCAGCACGTCAAGCGCTCCGAGGAACGCCTGTACGCGGTCGGGTCCCGCGTCGACCCCGGCGGAGCGCAGGGCGCGGGCGAAGCCGACCAGGACGGCGGGCGCGTCGACCGTGACCGCTCCGGTGCGGTCGTCGACACCGGCGTCGCTCTCCATCCCCGCTCACCCCAGCCCTTCGCCTCACGCCCCGCGCACCGCGAGCAGTCCCGCCAGATCTAGGCCGCGGGCCTTCTCCACGTCCTCCCGGTACTTCAGCACCGAGCCCAGCGTCGCGACCGCCAACTCGGCGTCGGCCTCCGTCGCGCCCAGCGCGTCCAGCGCCTCCGCCCAGTCGATCGTCTCCGCGACGCCCGGCGGTTTCACCAGGTCCTCCGCGCGCAGCGCCTGCACCAGGCCGGTCACCTGCTCGGCGAGCCGTGCCGTCACGCCCGGCAACCGCCTTCGTACGATGGCGAGTTCGCGGGCGAAGCCGGGATGGTCGAACCAGTGGTACAGACAGCGCCGCTTCAGTGCGTCGTGCACCTCGCGGGTCCGGTTCGAGGTGAGCACCACGACCGGTGGCACCTCGGCGCGCAGGGTGCCGAGTTCGGGGATCGTGACCGTGTACTCGGACAGCAGCTCAAGGAGGAATGCCTCGAACTCGTCGTCCGCGCGGTCGATTTCGTCGACGAGCAGGACGCACGGCTGGGTCTCCAGTGCCCGCAGCAGCGGCCTGGCGACCAGGAACCGCCGCCCGTACAGCTCGCTCTCCAGCCGGTCCGCGTCGGCGACTCCCGCCGCCTCGGCCGCCCGCAGGTGCAGCAGTTGGCGCGGGAAGTCCCAGTCGTACAGCGCCTGCGCGGCGTCGATGCCCTCGTAGCACTGGAGGCGGATCAGCGGAGCGTCCAGCGCGGCGGCGAGGGCCGATGCGAGCGAGGTCTTCCCCACGCCCGCGTCACCCTCGCAGAAGATCGGCCGACGCAGTCTCAGCGCCAGGAAGCACGCGACCGCCAGCCCGTCGTCGACGAGGTACCCCGTCGCTTCAAGCCGCTCCCGCACATCATCGGGCCGCACGAGCCACTCAGGCCCCTTGGCGGCCGCCTGGTCACGGGCCGACCTGCCGCCGGGCGCTTGGTCATGGGCCGCCCTGTCACTGGGCACCTAATCACCGGCCGACCTGCCGCGGGCGGCCTGGTCACGGGCTGACCTGTCGCCGGGCGCTTGGTCACGGACCGCCTGGTCACCGGCCGACCTGCCACCGGCGACCTGGTCACTGGCCGGCCTGCCGCCGGGCGCTTGGTCACGGGCCGACCTGTCACTGGCCGACCTGTCACGGGCCGACCTGTCACTGGCCGACCTGCCACCGGCCGCCTGGTCACTGGCCGACCCGCCACCGGCCGACCCGCCACCGGCCGCCCGGTCACCGTCGGTCGTTCCCGCGTCCGGAGGCCTTCCGGCGGGCAGGTCCTGGGCGGCGGCCGGTCTCCCGTCGGGCGGTCGCCGGGCGGTCGGCGCCCCGGCGGCCGAGCCCTCGCCCGGTCCGGACGCCGGCTCGGGGCCGTCCGGCCGAGCGGTCGGACTCACCCCATCCCCGCGGCCGCCAGCACCGCCCGGCGCGTGAGCACGCGGGCGAGATGCGCGCGGTACTCGGACGAGGCCGAGGGATCGGCGGACGGACGGGTCCCGTCCGCCGCCGACCGCGCGGCCCGCGCCACCCCGTCCGCGGCGACGCCCGCCAGCGCTTCCTCGGTCGTCGTCGCCCGCAGCGGAGTGGACCCCATGTTCGTGAGCCCGATCCGCGCCTCGGCGATGTGTCCGTCGTCGCGCCGCACGAGCGCCGCCACACCGACCATCGCCCAGGCCTGTGCCACCCGGCTGAACTTCTCGTAGCGGAAGCCCCATCCGTCGCTCTCGTCGGTCTTGGGCAGCCGTATCTCCACCAGCAACTCGTCGGGCCGCAGCGAGGTCTGGAGGTAATCGACGAAGAACTCCCGCGCCGGGACGGTCCGTTGGCCGCCCGGTCCCGCCACGACCAACTCCGCGTCCAACGCCAGCGCCACCGCCGGCAGATCACCGGCGGGATCGGCGTGCGCGAGCGAGCCGCCGAGGGTGCCCCGATGGCGTACGGCGGGGTCGGCGACCGTGGCCGTGGCCGCCGCGAGGAGACCCGCGTGGCGGCGTACCAGCGGATCGGCGAGGACGTCGTGGTGCGTCGTCATCGCGCCGATCACGAGCGTGCCGCCGTCCTGGCGCACACCGCGAAGGCCGGGTATCCGGCCGACGTCCACGACGAGTTCGGGAAAGGCGAGCCGCAGCCTCAGCAGCGGCAGCAGGCTCTGCCCGCCCGCCAGTACCTTCGCGTCCTCGCCCGCCTCGGCGAGCGTGCGCACGGCCTCGTCGACGCTCGTGGGCCGGGCGTACTCGAATGCCGGAGGAATCATGCCGAAGCCTCCTTCGCGGTGTCACCGGACTCAGTGGCCCGAGCCGACTGAAGGGCCTCCCAGACCCGCCCCGGCGAACAGGGCATCGCCACGTCGTGAACGCCCAGAGGGCGCAGCGCATCCACGATCGCGTTGACGACCGCGGGCGTCGAGGCGATCGTCCCCGCTTCACCAACTCCCTTTACCCCCAAGGGGTTTGAGGTAGCCGGTGTTTCCGTGCGGCTGGTCGTGAACTCCGGCAGGTCCGGCGCGGAGGGCACCAGGTAGTCGGCCATGGTGCCGGAGACCAGGTTGCCCTCGTCGTCGTACACCGCCTCCTCGTACAGCGCCTGCGCGATCCCCTGCGCGAGCCCGCCGTGCACCTGCCCCTCGACGATCACCGGATTGACGACCCGGCCGACATCGTCGACGCAGACGTACGAGCGAATCGCGGTCCGTCCGGTCTCCGTGTCGACCTCGACCGCGCAGAAATGGGTGCCGTGCGGGTAGGAGAAGTTCTCCGGGTCGACCAGGTGCTCGGCGTTGATGGTCGGCTCCATGCCGTCGGGCAGGTCGTGCGAGGAGAACGTCTCGAAGGCGACCTCCTGGATCGTCCTCCGCGCCTCGGGCGAGCCCTTCACGGAGAACACGCCGTCCGTGAACTCCAGGTCCTGCTCGCTCGCCTCCAGCAGGTGCGCGGCCACCTTCCGCGCCTTGTCGACCACCTTCCGGGCCGCGTGATGCACCGCCGCGCCCCCGACGACCAGCGACCGCGACCCGTACGTGTCCATGCCCTGCGGCGCCGACTTGGTGTCGCCGTGCACCACCTCGACGTCGTCGAAGGGCACCCCGAGCGCGTCGGCGGCGATCTGGCTCCAGCAGGTCTCGTGCCCCTGCCCGTGCGGGCTGGTGCCGGTCACGACCTCGACCTTGCCGGTGGGCAGCATGCGGATGCTCGCCGCCTCCCAGCCGCCGGCCGCGTACCGCAGATCCCGCAGCACCCGGCTCGGCGCGAGCCCGCACATCTCGGTGTACGTGGACACACCGATGCCAAGGCGTACGGAGTCACCGCTCTCGTTGCGCTTGCGCTGCTCGGCGCGCAGCTCGTCGTACCCGAACAGGGCGAGTGCCTTGTCGGTCGCTGCCTCGTAGTTGCCGCTGTCGTAGGTCAGACCGGAGACCGACGTGTACGGGAACTCCTCGTGCCCGATCCAGTTCCGGCGCCGCAACTCCACAGGGTCCAGGCCGACTTCGACGGCCAGCTCGTCCATGATCCGCTCGATGGCGTACGTCGCCTCAGGGCGTCCGGCACCCCGGTACGCGTCCGTGGGCGTGCGCGTCGTGAACACGCCGGTGCATGTGAAGTCGTACGCGTCCATCTTGTAGATCGCCGGGTACATGAAGGCGCCCAGGATCGGGATGCC